>JANOUM010000911.1:0-4838 GCA_031416855.1 Rhodoferax sp.
TCCTCGAAGCGGGCCAGCCGGGCCTTGCTCTTGGCCTGCCGCGCCTTGGGGTTCTGGCGCGACCATTCGAGCTCCTTCTTCAGGGCCTTGGCGCGCGATTCCTCGCCCTTTTGCTCCTGCACCAGGCGCTCCGACTTCTGCTCCAGCCACGAGCTGTAGTTGCCCTTGTAGGGAATGCCGGAGCCGCGGTCGAGTTCCAGGATCCACTCGGCGGCGTTGTCGAGGAAGTAGCGGTCGTGGGTGATGGCCACGACGGTGCCGGGGTAACGCTGCAGGAACTGCTCCAGCCAGTCCACCGACTCGGCATCCAGGTGGTTGGTGGGTTCGTCGAGCAGCAGCATGTCGGGTTTGGACAGCAGCAGCCGGCACAACGCGACACGGCGCTTCTCGCCGCCGGACAGCACGCCGATGTTGGCGTCCCAGGGTGGCAGGCGCAGTGCGTCGGCCGCGATTTCGAGCTGGTGTTCGGAATCGGTGCCCGCCGAACCGATGATGGCCTCCATCTCGGCTTGTTCGGTCGCCAGTTTGTCGAAATCGGCGTCCGGCTCGCCGTAGGCCGCGTAAATTTGTTCCAGCCGCGCCTTGGCGGTGAACAGCGCGCCCATGCCGGCCTCGACACTCTCGCGCACCGTCTGCGTCGGGTCGAGTTGCGGCTCCTGGGGCAGGTAGCCGATGTTCAGGTTCGGCATCGGTGTGGCTTCGCCCTCGATCTCCTGGTCCAGGCCCGCCATGATCCTGAGCAGGGTCGACTTGCCCGACCCGTTGGTGCCCAGCACGCCGATCTTGGCGCCAGGAAAGAAGCTCAGCGAGATGCCCTTGAGGATATGGCGCTTTGGCGGAACGATCTTGCCAACGCGGTTCATCGTGAAAACGTATTGCGCCATGGTTTACAGCATTGCCTTTGTCTAAAAATTGCGGTGGATTGCGTGGGAACCCCGCATTATCGGCTCTTGCTGCATTGTTTTCGGCAGGGCCCGCTGGCCCGCACACCTTCTCAGTGCGCCGGGTGTCCGTCGGCGTCGCTGCCTTCGAGCGGCGTCAGCAGACCATGGACGGAGTCCAGTTGCAGGTCCAGTTCGGGCGGGGAGAACCGCAGGCGCAGGCGTCCCTGCGCCTGCAGCCGGTCCATCATGCGCCGCGTCATCGCGTGCGCCAGACCGGCGCCTGACACGAACATGAACAACGAGCGGTTGCGGCTGATCCAGGTCAGCCGGGCCCGCACCCAGACGCCGCCCAGCAATAGATCCGCCCAGTCGCCGGTCTCGAGCTCGGCTGCCTCGGACGGGCTCAGCGAATCGAGCGCGAAATCCGCGTCGAAGCCGGATTCCGGGGACAGGGATTCTGCAGCGCCGTCCGGTTCTGGTTCTGCCGCCAGTGGAGGTTGCGGATGTGGCTCTGCTCCCGGCGCCGGTTGCGCCGGTTGCGCCGGCGCGCCGGGCTCGGGTGTCGACTCCGTCAGCGGCGGCGCCAGCGCGGCGCGGGCCGCTTCGGCCTCGACCAGGTGGCTGCGCTGCGCGGCACGGGCCGAGGTAATGGCGCTGCGGTGGTCCTCGAGGACCTTGTCGTGCAGGGCATTGAGTTCGTCGAGGAACACCGACACCGACTCCTGCGGGTAGCGGATCAACACCAGGCCTTCATTGACGCGCGCCAGCAAACGCGGGATCAGCTTGACCAGCCTGGCATAGTCGCGCCCGTCGGCGGGCCGCTGGACGCTCCAGACCAGATCGTCCACCAGGGCCAGATACCCCTTGGGGTCCGGAGCGTCGTCCTCGTTGCGCTGGCTGGTCTCGGCCAGCACCTTGGCCCACGGCCCGCGCAGGAACTCGCCGACCAGGGGCGGCAAGCTGACGCTGCGGAACCGCTCCATCAGCGCGTCAGCGAAGCGCAGCGCCAGCGCCATGCGTTTGTCGTCATGTTCACGCTGGCGCTGCGCCATCTCGCGCTGCGCCCGGCGCGTGTTTTCGAAATCACCCCAGCTGCGTTCGACCAGCTCCCAGGCGCTCGAGAAACCGGCCGCATCGCCGGGGCTACGCAGGAGCGCATTGACGGCATTCGCCACGCAGGCGGCGAACCCGTGCACACCATCCTGGTCATCCCGTGCCAGTGTCACGCTGGTCTGCACCACCCGGTCCATGAAGACCCGCGCCGGATGCCCGGCGTCAAGGAAGTATCGGGGGTCGGCATGGGCCAGGTTCAACAGGGCGGGCTCCAGCGGCCGCAATTGCAGGCGCACCGGCACCGGCACACGCTCGTCATGGCCCAATTGGTCGAACAACAGCCGCACCAGCTCCTCACCGAGTTGGCGCCCGACCAGACGATTGCGCGCCGCCGCCAGCACCGGCTGGTCGGCAATACCCTGCGCCGCCGACGCCACACGGGCGGTCAGCACCGGGATGGCCACCCGTTTGAGGCGCTGGAACATGGACTCTTCCAGCCGCATGTCCTGCAGCGCCACGAGGGCGGCCGGAACTGTCTGGACGAAGTCGTTCGGCCCGCCGTCGGCTCCACCGGGCAGCGCCTCGACACCCATCAGGCTGCGCAGCTTGTCCAGAATCGCCAATGTACGGTCGAGTTCGGTTTCCGCCGAACGGGCGTGCGCGCCGGGTCGCGGCGCCCTTGCGCCGGCCCGACCCACCGGCACCACGCCCTGGGAGCGCAGCCAGTCGCAGGTCTCGCGGTACAGCTGCGCCATGCCATTGCCCAGGGCAATCGCCGCCGGCCGCAACAGGGCGGATCGCACCGCTTCGTCCAGGACGCAGACACCCAGCATCTCCTGCAGGGCGCGCACAAACGCCTCGGGCTTGAGGGGGTTCATACCGGGCTGCACCGTGGTCCAGCCGAGCAGGGAACTGATCTGCGCATTGAACAGCGGCAGCACCTGGTCGACCGACCGGCCCACCTCGCGCCGGGCCAGCGCCTGCTCGATATGGGCTTCCAGGGCGTGGATGTCGAACACATGGATGTCCTCGATGCACGACATCGGCGCTTCGCCGAAATCCTGCTGGCCGCTGTGATAGACCAGCCGGCGCAAGGCGTCGCCGAAGGAGGAGCGCACCAGCACGATTTCGTCCAGCAGTTCGTGCACCGCAAAACGGATGGCGGGATCGACGTCGTCACGCTCACCCTCCTTGGGGGTCTTGAGCACCGGTGCCTTCAGGGCGTCGAGGATGTCGCCGACCAACGCGTCCGACTGGTCCAGCACCAGCTCGATGCAGGCGGACAAGGAAGGACGCGTCGCAGCCGCGTTGCTCGCAACTCCGATCCGCCGCAACTGGTATTTGTTCATCGATTGCTTCCGTCGCTTCGATCCACGCTGGCCGGCATGGCGACCGGCTGCCCCTGATACCCTCACGTCGCCCCGACCCATTGTGACCGATGTGGCGGCATTTGCACCAGCCGCGCGACGCGGCCGGACCGGCCGGAAACACGCCCCGATGACGCAAATCAGTTGCGGGTAAGACTCCGTGCGACAATGCGCGCTGTTGCGGGCCTCCAGCTGCCTGCAATCTCAGCGTTTGCTGGGGATCCGGGCTTCGCGCTCTCGTCCCATTTTTTTCTCTGTCGACCTTTGACTGGCCCGTTGTCACAACACCGGGACGGGAAGACATGCCAAGCGCCCAGGACGGGCGCCTCACTATGAACTTTGAAGATCTGAAACTGGCCCCGGCCATTGTCAAGGCCGTGCGCGAGCAAGGTTATGAAACCCCCACGGCCATCCAGGCCCAGGCCATTCCCGTGGTTCTGGACGGTCATGACCTGCTGGGCGGCGCACAGACCGGCACCGGCAAGACCGCCGCGTTCGTGCTGCCCATGCTGCACAAGCTCAGCATGAACCGCAGCGCCAAGAACAAGTTCGGCGGCATCGGCATCCGGGCCCTGGTGCTGACCCCCACGCGCGAACTCGCGGCGCAGGTCGAAGAATCGGTGCAGACCTACGGCAAGTTCCTGCAACTGTCCTCCACCGTCATCTTTGGCGGCGTCGGCATGAACCCGCAGATCAGCCGCGTGCGCACCGGTGTGGACATCCTGGTGGCGACCCCGGGGCGCCTGCTCGACCTGATGGGCCAGGGCGTGCTGGACCTCGGCCAGGTGCAGATGCTGGTGCTCGACGAGGCCGACCGCATGCTCGACATGGGATTCATCCACGACGTCAAGAAGGTGCTCGCCGCCGTGCCCAAGGAAAAGCAGAGCCTGCTGTTCTCGGCCACCTTTAGCGACGAGATCCGCGACCTGGCAGCGACCCTGCTGAAGAATCCGCAAAGCGTGCAGGTCACGCCGCGCAACACCACGGTGCAGCGCATCACCCAGACCATCCACCCGGTCGGCCGGGGCAAGAAGAAGCCCTTGCTGGCCCACATCATCCAGCAGCACAACTGGAGCCAGGTGCTGGTGTTCACCCGCACCAAGTTCGGTGCCAATAACGTGGCCGAGTTCCTGACCAAGAACGGCATTCACGCGATGGCGCTGCACGGCAACAAGAGCCAGGGAGCACGCACCCAGGCCTTGAGCGGATTCAAGAGCGGCGACATCCGCGCACTGGTGGCTACCGACATCGCGGCGCGCGGCATCGACATCGACGACCTGCCGCATGTGGTCAATTACGACATCCCCAATGTGTCCGAAGACTACGTGCACCGCATCGGCCGCACCGGCCGCGCGGGCGCCGACGGCGCTGCGGTCAGCCTGGTATGCCTGGACGAGGAGGGCTTCATGCAAGACATCGAGCGTTACACCAAGCAGAACATCGAGGTACAGGTGGTGGAGGGCTTCGGTCCCGAACCCGGCGAACACGCCGAGCCGATCGCCATGGGTCGCCAGACGATCTGGGGCGGTATCGG
>JANOUM010000912.1:0-4841 GCA_031416855.1 Rhodoferax sp.
CCCAGCTTGTAGTGGGCGCTGTCACCGATGCGTTCGACAAAACCCATCTGCTCCAGCGTCTGCAGCAGGCGGAACACCGAAGCCCGCGGCACGCCCAGGCGGCGCGACAACTCGGCGCCAGTCAATTCACGCTGGTCGCGCGTGAACTGCCCCAGCAACTGCAGGCCGCGCTGCAGGGCCGGCACCTGGTATCGGTCTTCGTTTTGGGTGTTTGTCATGCTGCAGCCCGACCAATGCCGATCAAGGTGTTGACCAGGTCAGCCGCCTCAAGTGCACAGCTATGCCCCACTTCGCCCAGCGTGACATACGGTGCGCCGACGGCCTGCGCCAGCGCGCGGCAGCCCGCGACCGGCGTGACGGCGTCCGCACTGCCACTCGCGATGCTGACCGGACAGCAGACCTGCAGCAGATCTGCCACTACATCACCACCCGCCAGCATGCGGGCCGCCTGGCTGTATCCATGCGGCTGGATGGCGGCCATCACCTGCTCGACAAAGGCCCGCTGTTCGCTGCTGGCGGCGGCCGAGAGCATCGCGCCGGCGCGTTGGCTGGCCATGCCGGCCGGGCCGAGTTGCGCCAGATTCGCCAGCCGATCCGACAATTTCTGTTCACGCACCGCCGCCGGTGCGGCTGCATACCCTTGCGCTGGCGCCAGCAACACCAGGCGTGAGACGCGGGCGGGGCACAGCAGCGTCGCACGCGCCGCCATCAATGCGCCAAGCGAATGGCCGACCAGGGTCAGGGGGGCCTGGGTATCGACATGGACGGCATCGATCCAGGCCCAGAACCGTAGCGCATAGTCCAGCGCCGTCGGCGTGTCCATCGGCAGCGGGTCACTGCCGCCATAACCGGGCGCATCCCAGGCCAGCACATGGCACGCTGGTGCCTCAGCCGCACGCGCACGCACCAGTTGCGCCAGCCAGCTGGCCGACCCGGAGCCAATACCGTGCAGCAGCACATGTGTCAGCGCGCCGTCAAAACCCGGCGTGCGGGCGCTGCGGAACTGGAGCACGCCATGCGGCGTCACCATCCGTTCGAGCGGGAACTGCGCAAGCTGTTCTGTCAGTGCCATGGCGGTGTCTGGGATCGGGCCCGGCACACGCTGTCAGACCCGTTTGATTTTTGACAGCGGGCTGTCGGGTGGGTAGACCGGCGTGATCGGCTTGGGTGAACCCAGCATCACGCACATCAGCGCGTCCTCGTCGCCGATATTGCGCTCCTCGCGGTAGACGCCCGGCGGCACCGAGACCAGGTCACGCTCCTTGAGGACGGTCTCCCACCGCTGGCCATCCTTTTCGCAGATCAGCTGCATGCTGCCGCGCATGACGAAAAACACCTCCTCCACGTCGTAGTGGATATGCGACGGACCGATGTGCCCGGCCGGTATCACCATGGTGGAGAACGTGAAATGTGCCGCCGCAACGGTGCTGCTGTCGCTCGCCACGCCGGTGCCGCCAGTTCCCATGTAGCGCATCTGTGCGCGGCGGTACGTGGGGTCGTAGTCGGCCTGAAACTTGAGCGCGTCCCAGTCGTAGCGGCGGGTGGCAAAACGCGCGACGCGGCCCTCCAGCCACTGGGTGAAGGTCTGGCCCTGGGCCTGCAGCATGCTGGTCTGGATCTCGGCTTCGGGCGCGATGTTGGCGTCGAGCAAGCCGCGCGGGTTGAAGACGGGCTGGTTGGCGGCGGGGGGGTGGTTCATTTTCTCGCTCCTAGTGCATGACAAAACCACCGTTGACCGGCAGCAGTTGCCCCGTGATGAAGCCGCTGGCGCGGGTCAGCAGGAACAGCGCGGCGGCGGTGACGTCTTGGGGAACCTGCGCGCGGGGAATCGCCCGGCCCTGCAGGTAGGCCTGGTGCCGGTCCTCGGGCACGTATTCGGTCGACTCGCCCAGCACCAGGCCAGGCGCGATGGCATTGACGGTGATCCCTTGGGCTCCCATTTCGCGTGCCATGCCGCGTGTCATGGCGATCACGGCACCCTTGCTGGCGATGTAGGCCATCAACCGCGGAGCGCCCCACAAAGCGGTGTCGGACGCCACATTCACGACGCGCCCGCTGCCCGATGCCGCCAGGTGCGGCTGTGCCGCAACAGTGGCCAGCCAGGTGCCACGCGCATTGACGTTCATCACCCGGTCCCAGGTGTCTGCGTCCAGCTGCTCCATGGTCTTGCCGCCGGAGTTGGTAATGGCCGCATTGTTGATCAGGCCATCCAGCCCGCCCATGCCCTGGGCGGCTGCGTCGACGCCCGCGCCAATGGACGCGCGGTCCGACAAATCCATCGGCACGTAGCGCGCCATGGCGCCCAGTTCCCGCGCCAGGGCCTGTCCGCGTTCGTGCAAGACGTCGCTGATCACCACCTGCGCGCCGGCGCCAACCAGGGCGCGGGCAAACGCCTCGCCCAGGCCGCGCGCCGCGCCGGTGACCAGCACCCGACGGCCCTGCAAGTTGATCTCGGTGTTTGGATCGATACCCATGTCGCTGCCCGGATCGGGATTCAAGCCGCAAACCGCTGCGCGCCGCGCAGGTCAGGCAGCCGTTTGCGCTGCGACAGCACTCCATCTGAACCGCATTCGGTGGCGAGACGCTTCTCCCCGGCGATGCACCCGATTGCCGGCACGCCGTGCGACGGTACCAACCGGATCCTGCGCGCGGCCCCAGCGCAACAGCTGGCATGCCGAAGGCGACGGCGGACCTGGGAGGCGCGAAACTGAAAGAGCATCATGTCCGGACGGTGCCTTGGCAACAGGTCAAGGTAAGCAATGGTTCAACTGGTGAAACGATGGTTCATTAATGAGTCATTGTTGAGCCACTCCACGGTCCTGTCAATGCATACCTGAGTGAATTAGCGGGGATTCGTCGGCGTGCGGTGTCGCTCGACACTGGCGGCCCGAGAAGACAGCCATCAGACGATACGCGCCAGCGCCGCAATCGCGCCCGCCACATCCTCCTCGGTGTTGTAGAAATGCGGTGCAATCCGGATCACCGAGCCGCGCGCCGACACGATGTAACCTGCATCGGCCATGCGGCGCTCGACGTCAGCCGAGTCGTTCACACGGATGGCGGTGTTGGAGCCTTTGCGGCGCGGATCGAGCGGGCTGGCGATCGGTAACCCGTACCGTGCTGCCTGCGTCAGGGCCACCCCCGACAGGTGCTCGATGTACGCCTCCACCTGGGCCATGTCCAGGCTGTTGAGCAGCGCCATGCCGGCGCCGGCTGCCGCCGCATTGATATAAGGCGGCGTACCGGTGTCGAAGCGCCGCGCGCCCTGCGCATAGTCCAGCGTGCGAATGTCGAAGGCAAACGGGTTCACGCGGCCGAACCAGCCGGTGTTGGCCGGCCGGAGCTGCTGCGCCAGGTCGCGGCGCACATACATGAAGGCGATGCCCGGGCAGCCGAGCAGGTACTTCTGGGCGCCACAGACCAGCATGTCGATGCCGTCACGCATCACGTCGATCTGCATCACGCCAGCAGACTGGTAGGCATCCACCAACAGCAATGCGCCCCGGGCCCGCGCCAGTTGCGCGATGGCGGCGATGTCCTGCTTGAAGCCGTTCGCATAGGACACCTGCGATATCGACACCAGCCGTGTCCGCGCATCGATGGCCTGCGCGTAGTCCTCCAGCGCGATCTCGCCGCCGGCGTCGGACTCGACGAACCGCACCGCCGCCCCGCGCGGCTGCTGTGCCAGCCAGACATGGCCGAGCGAGGGGAAGTCGATTGCGCCCAGTACGATGCCGTTCCTGTCGGCATCGAAGCTCAGGCAATTGCCGATCGACGAGGCCAGGTCCGACACGCAGGACATCACGGCAATGTCGGCGGCATCGGCACCGATCAGGCGCGCGAATCCGGCCTTGGCCTGGTCCAGCACGCCGGCCCAGCCGCCCCAGTCCATGCCCTTGTCGGCCCACGAGGCCATGTAGCGCGCGATCGCGTCCGACACCGTGGTCGACACGGCACTTTGCGAACAACTGGAGAGCTGCGCCTTGCGTGCCAGGATGGGGAACAGCGCGCGTTGGGCCTCGAACGGAAAAGTGGTCATGGGACTTGCAGGGTTGTGGGGATGACACGCCGGGCCGTGACCTCGACCTCGACCTTGGCACCGTCGACCGCCAGCGAGCAGCACACGGTGGTGTTGGCGGGGCGGGCAGCACCAAGGCGCTGCTTGATGACCGCACTGACCGCGGCGACATCCTCGCGCTGCGGCACGTAGACGCGCACGCGCACCACGTCCTGCAGCCGGGCACCGGCCTGGCCCAGCGCACGCTCGATGGTGTCGAGCGCCTGCTGCGTTTGCCCGGCGGCCGAGTCGGGCATCGTGCCGGTGGCAAAGTCCTGGCCAACGGTCCCGGAGACAAACACCCACTGGCCATCGGCCACGGCGCGGGAATACCCGGCGAGCTCTTCCCACGGCGAGCCACTGGAGATGAAGCGACGCGCCGGCGCGGGCGGCGCGTGGTCGGGCGCCGCGATCGGGGCCCTGCCCACTGCGAGTTGCGCACACACCAGGTCGATTTCGGTTTCGTGCGTGTGCACCAGCCGGGCCCAGCGCGCGTCCGCCGTACCCGCCACGCGCCAGGCCTCGAACCCCACCAGGGAGCCACCTGCGGCGTACCCGAGGGTTTCCGCCGCGACCACGCTGGCACGGATACGCAAGGCCAGCGCCTGCGGCTGGGGCCCGACGAAGTAGTCGACCAGGCCGCGATCGGCATCCACGCGGATGCGCACCCAACCCACGGCGCCGTCGAACAGCGATTCACCGGTGAACAGGCCGGGCTCGACCTCGCGGCAGTTCCACAGGCCCAGGTTCCAGCGCGCCATGCCGGCTGCGCTGGTCAGGTGCA
>JANOUM010000913.1:0-2965 GCA_031416855.1 Rhodoferax sp.
GGAAACCCGGCCAGGCCATTGCCGTAGCGCTTGATCGGTTTGGGCTTCTTGCGGCGCTTCGGCGCTTCGCCATCGTCGTCCGCGTCGTCATCGGCGCTGGCGTCATCCGCGCTGGCCTCGGCCTGGATCGTCTCTTCGCCCGAAATCATGCGGTGAAAGTGCGCCGCGATGTCGGTGTTGTCGCACACCAGGATCATCACCGGCGGCGTGCGGTCCTGGCCCGGCGCGGCGGCGTCGATTTGCGCCATGCGGCCCTTCCATTGCCCGGCCAGTGTCAGCAGCGCCGCCTGCGCCTTGCCGAAGGCCACCTCGGGCTTGGGCTTGCCGCCCGGCAGGCGTTCGCCCGAGGCCAGGTTGGCGGTGACGTGCTGCCACAGCTTGAAAAACTGCGGCTCGGGCCGGCCGGTGTTGTCCACCGCGGGCAGGCGGGGGATCTTGGTGATGCCGCTCTCGATGGCATCGACCAGGCTGAAATCGCTGACGATCCACGGCATCGGCGATCCCTCCGGGTAGCCGCTGCCGTGCAGGTAGAACGGCGTCGCCGACAAATCCACGCACAGCGCGATGCCGCAGGCGGCGTTGATGCGGTCGAGCCCGGTCACCCACACGGTGGCCTCTTCACGCTCGGCACGCTCTTCGGCGTTCAGCGCATCACCTTCGCGCACCGGGGCCGGCCGGTAGGCATGGTGGCCCTCGTCGTTGAACACCAGGATCGGCTCGCCATCCCACAGCGCACCCAGCCGCTGGCTGGCAAAGGCCACATCCGATTCCGGCCCCAGCCGGCCAATGGCCACGCCGCCCACACGAATCTCTTCGGCCTCGGGGTTGAAGGCATGCCAGTTGGTCACCAGCACCTTGCCCTTGGCCAGTTCGGGCCGCAGGGCCGACGGCACCAGATCAAACTGGTCGAAGTAGTTGTCGGCATCGCCCGGTTGCAGCACCGCCAGCCGCTCCTTGATCGTCAGGTTGGGGCAGACCACCAGCACGTGGCGCGGGTAGCGCGGGTCGCCGCTGCGGCCGCGGTTGCACAGCGCCCAGGCGATCAGTAGCGCCATCACCACCGTCTTGCCGCTGCCGGTGGCCATCTTGCAGCCATAGCGCAGCAGTGGCGCCAGGCTGGCGCCATCGGCCAAGACATGCGGCTGGTCGATCAGCTTGGGGTGCTGGGCCACTCGGGCCACCCAGTCCAGCGGGCGCGGGTTGTGGCCGGCCATCAACGCGGCATGGTCGGCCAGGCTCAGCGCGGGCTTGAAGCGCGACGGCGTGCGCCCGCGGGCCAGTTGCTCCTGCAGGTAGAGGATGGTTTCCACCGCCTCGATCTGGCAGAAGAACAAGCGCCGCAGCCGGTCGTCGCGCGACCAGTGCTGCAGCAAGGTGCGGGTGGTGGGCGATGCGCCGGGCCACTCGGCCGCGCGCCAGCGCCGCACGTCATCGCGCAGTGCATTCACCAGCGGCAGGCTGTCGCGGTCTTCCTCGGCCATGAAGCCCAGCGTCAACTGGGCGCTGCCGGTGCGCTCGGTCTTGAACCAGTAACTGGCCTCGCGTCGGCCAGGTGTGCGGGTGGGGATGCCGGTGACGCGGTCGTAGACCCAGTGTTGATCGGGCTCGCGGTAGGGTGAACACAGGATGGGCTTGTCCACCGGCTGGATCGGCAGCGACTCTTGTGCCGCGTCGAGTAGCTGAAGGGCGGCAGTCTTGCGGGCAGCAACGCGGGTGGCCATGGCAAAGTTCCTCAATCCTGCAGCAATGCCGCAATGCGGTTGCGCAGCGTGCGCAGTTCAGGGCACAGCTGCAGCAGCAGTGGGTAGTTTTTCAGCGATTCGGCCACCATGCGGTCGCGGCCGCCACCGGCGCGGCGGGCGTCGCCGTGTCGGGCCAGCAGCGGGTCGAACAGCGCCTCTTTGAAGCGCCGATCCTGGCGGGCCGCAGCCCAATCCACGCCCAGCGTTGTTCGGTAGGCCACGCTGGCATAAATCTCGGCCTCGGGCTCGGCCGGGCAGCACAGCAGGCGCACGTTGCGCCCGGCCAACTCTGCCTCCAGCGCCAGCATCGCAGCCGGGCTGGCCCGGTCGGCATCGGGCATGAATAACCACAAGTCCCAATGGCCATAGCGGTCGGCCAATTCGTTCTTCACGGCCCGAAGGGCATGGTCATACCCTTCCAGCCGCGGATTGGTCAGCACAGTGACCTGCGCCCGCGGCCGGCCCGCATCGGCCACGATGGCCTGCACCAAGGGTTTGAGGATGTAGCCGTTGTGGGTCGGGTCTTCGGGAATGACCAAGACCTTGAAGCTCACGTCGGCACCCTGGGCGCTGCGCGCCGTCCCGCCAGGCGGGAGCGTGAGCCCTTAGCGCGGCCGTGCGGGCTCACAGCGCCGCCTCCAACCACCCCTCGGCAAACAAGTCCGAGATCGGCTGCTTTTGCACCACTTCCAGAAAATGCGGCACCTCGGGCAGCGGGCAAATTCTCGATTCACCCGTTTCTTCGTCGCGCTTGCAGAAGAAGGTGGTGGCGTATTCCGCCGGCTGCAGCCAGGCCAGCACGATGGGCGAATGGGTGGTCGCCATGATCTGGGTGCTGCCCAACGCCGCCTGGCTGCGCAGCAGTTCGACCAGCAGCCGCACGCGGTTGGCGTGGATGCCGTTCTCGATCTCCTCGATGGTCATCACGCCCGGCATGTCGGGCTGGAAAAACGCCGCCGCAATCGCCGCAAAGCGCAGCGTGCCGTCGCTCAGCACCGGCGCCGGGTAGGTGCGGCCGCCCTCCACCAGCATGAACATCGGTTCGCCCACCGCGCCGGCCAGCGTGCCGACGTCGTCCACCTCGGTCGGTCGCAACTGCTTCAGCCACGACAGGTAGGCGTCCTTGGCCTCGGGGTCTTTGCCGATGGCGCGGATCAGCGCGGCAAAGTTTTCACCGCGCTCGCCCATGCGGCCGATCTGGTGCGCCTGCGAATAAGCGCGCA
>JANOUM010000914.1:0-3159 GCA_031416855.1 Rhodoferax sp.
TCCCGACCTGGTGAAGTACGCCGACGTGCGCGACGTGGCCCGGGCCGCCAAGGACTGGCCGCAGCTCAACTTCATCGTCTACCACTCGGGTTTTCGTTTCGTCGGCGGCACGCAGAACACCGGATGGGAGCAGTTCGAGAAGACCGGGCGTATCGACTGGGTGACCGACCTGGCCGAGATTGCGCAAAAACACGGGGTGAACAACGTGTATGGCGACCTCGGCCAGATCTTCGCGCAGAGCACCGTGGCGGAGCCGCGCCTGTGCGCGGCGATGCTGGGCCAGCTCATCAAGGGCCTGGGGGCCGACCATGTGGTGTGGGGTAGCGACGCGGTGTGGACCGGGGCGCCGCAGTGGCAGATCGAGGCGCTGCGCCGGCTGGAGATTCCCGAGGAGATGCAGCGCAGATACGGTTTTGCCCCGCTGGGCGCGGCCGACGGCCCGGTGAAGTCGGCGATCTTCGGGCACAACTCGGCGCGCCTGTACCAGTTCACGCGCCAGCAGCAGCTGTCGCTGCGCAACGATGCGGTGAGTGTGGCGCGCGCGGAGTATGACCAGCATGGCGAGGGCCGCACGAACCTGCGCTACGGCTACATGCAGCCGCGGGCCGGGTGAAGCCATGGCCAGCTGGCAAGCCGGTCTTCTGCAGGCGGCGCTGCGCTGGATGGTCAAGCGCAAGGCGCATCTGCCGATCGATCCGGTCGAGACACGCCGCAGCGTGCGGGGCCGGCGCCTGTCACGCAAGCTCCGGTCGCGTATCACCGGGTTCCATGCCGGAGCGGTCAGCGGCGACCGGGTGGCGCCGGCGCCGTGGCTGACGCCCTCCACCGGGCTTGGTGTGTTGTACCTGCACGGGGGTGGCTATTTTTTCTGCTCGCCGCAGACCCACCGGCCGATGACCCTGGGCCTTGCGACGCAATTGCAGGCACCGGTCTGGGCACCCGACTACCGGCTCGCCCCCGAGGCCCCCTATCCGGCGGCGCTGGACGATGCGCTAGCCACCTACCACCACCTGCTGGATGCCGAGCCGGCGCGGCAATGGGTGCTGGCCGGCGACTCTGCAGGTGGCGGCCTGTGCCTGGCGTTGGCGGGGCGCATCCGGAGTCTGGGTTTGCGCACCCCGCTGGCCCTGGTGCTGTATTCGCCGTGGACCGACCTCACCTGCAGCGGCGCGTCGCTGGTGACCAACGACCGGAGCTGCTCCATCTTCAGCGCGCAGAGTGTGCGTTTTGCCGCCAGTCTGTACCCCGGGTCCACCGCGCCGGGGCACCCGGAGATATCGCCCCTGTTCGCAGACCTCACCGGCCTGCCGCCGATGCTGGTGTTTGCGGCCGATGAAGAAGCACTGCTCGATGATTCGACCCGCCTGGTCGAACGCGCCCGGGCCAGCGGCGTCGAGGTGCGTTATGAGCGCGTCAGCGGCGTCCCGCATGCCTGGCCGGTGTTCCAGCGCATCCTGCCCGAGGGGCGCGAGGCGATGCGGATCACCGGCGAATTCGTGGCCCGGCAGTTCCAGGCGAAGCAGGCCATAGCTTCACCGGGGGGGTCCGCCGCGGCGGCGCCGGCGGCACCTGCGGCGCCCGCGCGCGCCTGACGCGCCACGCTGCTTGGCCCGGCGTTTGCAGGTCAGGGGGCTTCGGACAGTCTGCGCCGGGGCGTCAAACCACGGGTTGTTGCCGCAGGTCGTTGATCGGCGCGCAGGGCTCGCTGAGCGGCGAGCGGCGGTGGATCCGGTAACGCACCGGTTGCGCCAGCATGCGTGCCTGCACGATCTCATGCCGGGCCCTCTGGCGGGACCGGTCGGAATCCGTCACACGGTCACTGCATCGGCTTGGTCAGCGGGGTCCAGGCGCCTGCCTTGACCTGGTCCACCTCGACGAACTCGGGGCCCTGGTGGTTGCCCTTGAAGGTCTGCTTCTCGTAGAAGATCGGGTGCTCGAAGCTGTTGGTCTGTAGGTACTTGACCACTTTGTCGGCCGTCAGGTCCCTGCCCGCACCCTGCACTGCCTTGACGAATATGTCGGTGTAGGCATAGGACAGCAGTGCGTTTTCGTCCGGTTCGTTGGTGTATTTCTTCTTGTAGTCGGCGAACCATTTCTTGACCGCGTCCGGACCGCTGGTGGGGGTGAAGAGTTTCCAGGTGCCGACGCCATACAGGCCCTCGACGTTGTCCTTGCCGAGTTGCAGCACGATGCCGGTACGGCCAGGGTTGCCGGTGATGACCTTCACATTGGTCCAGCCCAGCTTCTTGACTTCGGCCATCACGCCGATGGTCTCACGGGTGATGGTGGCAATCACGATCAGGTCGACATCGGCGGCTTTCATCCTTGCCACCTGGGAGGAAAAATCGATGTCGCCCGGCTTGTAGCCAGCTTCACTCGCCAGCGCCATTCCCTTGGCGGTCAAGGCTTTCTTGATGCCGTCGCCCATCTGTGCACCCAACAGGCCTTCCTGGTAAATGTAGCCAACCTTCTTCGGCTTGTAGGTGTCGAGCATCCATGTGACGCCAGTGGTCATGATCGCGTCGTAATAAGGAGTTGTTGTGAACAACAACTGGCTATTGTTTGCTTCCTTCCGAAACGCTGACGAGGCACCCCACGGTCCGAAATAGATCACTCCCTCGTCCACTGCCCGTTTGACCACCGCCGCATTGGTTCCTGAGCCGAACGCATTGACGATCGCAAATACTTCGTCCTTGCGAATCAGTTTGTCAACGGCCCGAACCGCCATCTGGGGCTGGAAACCGTTGTCCTCGACGACCAGCCGAAATTTGCGCCCGTTCACGCCCCCGGCGTCATTGGCCTCGTCCAGGCGCATCTGCATGCCGTTGCGCAGGCTGGGCATGCCGGCTGCGACCGGGCCCGACAGGTCCAGGTGCGTGCCCAGCACGATCTCGGTGGCGCTGACACCGGCCGCCTGCGCACCGCCGGCAATACCGGCGGCGAGCAGCGCCGCGAGCAGCGTGTTCTTGAGTCTCTTCAACATGGCAGTCTCCTTCTAAAAATGGGCCGGAGGCCCGATACAAAAAGTCAGGTCGTATACATGGTAGCGATCACCTTGGCGTATTTGCTCGCCACCACTTTGCGCTTGAGTTTCATCGTGGGTGTGAGCTCGTCGTCCTCGGCGGTCAGCAACTGGGCGATGATGCGGAAATCCTTGAT
>JANOUM010000915.1:0-2104 GCA_031416855.1 Rhodoferax sp.
CGTTGGTATTGATCGATGCAAAACCGGTGCCGCCGGCGGTCGACGAATTGACCCGCATCAGGTCGGCATCGATGACCGTGATGTTCTGCCCTGAGGCTGCGTCGTTGCGAATCAAGGCGTCGGCAGTACCGGTGGTCGTAACCACCAGGCCCGCGCCGGCAAGGTTCTTCCCACGCGTTGTGATCCCCTGCGTACCAGCGGAAGTGACGATCGATGCAGCATTTGGCCCAAAGGCCAGCACCTCGACAAACTTGGCATCGATGGTCTGGTTGCCAGCCGCATTCAATGAAGCACTCTGCCCCGCACTACCCTGTACCACCAGCGGCCCGGCCAGATTCACGTTCATGGTGCTGCTGGAGGAGACGTTGTTGTTGACTGTCATCACAGATGACTGATCAAACACTTGCACCGTCATCGCGCCGATAGACGACACCGGCGCATTCACGTTCAGGCCACCGGTGGTGTTGCGCAACTGCAGGGTACCGCCGGTGGTGACCGGGTGCGCCAGCGTCAACCCCTGCGCGCCCTCCAGTTCCATGAAGGATCCGGCATTCAGTGTTCCCGGGGTCGTGAAAGTACCGGCACTGTGAAGTTGCAAGGCACCGGAGCCCACATTGATGGCACCGGCCGGCAGGGTCAAGGCCCCACCGTTGGCGAAGAACGAGAGGTTGGCGTTGGCCAGGTTGCGGGTGAACGAAGTTACCGCCAGGGCGTTGTCGTCCGACACCGCGATATTGCCGCCCGACACGCTGATGTTGCTGAAATTGTTGCCCGAATGGGCCAAGAAAACGTTGCCGGTGCCAGCGTTGATGCTTGTCGCGCCACCAGCCACTATCTTGCCGACCAGGGGCGACCGCAAAAACGTCTGGCGGATGTCGTTGTTAGTGGATGTCAGGCTCAACGTGCCACCCACCAGCAGATCGTCGTCCAGCGCGATGCCGCCGCTTGCCGTGATCGCCACATTGCCTCCAACGGCTATCGGAGCCGCCGAACTGAACGCGCCGCTGGTGCTCAGGCTGAGATCGGCCGAG
Source organism: Rhodoferax sp. (assembly GCA_031416855.1). GTDB lineage: Bacteria > Pseudomonadota > Gammaproteobacteria > Burkholderiales > Burkholderiaceae_C > CAISIP01. Next base: position 1,032 of record JANOUM010000915.1, read on the forward strand.
GGGCTCGCAGCCGTGACGCCGGTGACCCCCGCAACCGTGCCGACCGCGAGGTTACCCACGCCGACATACGTCAACAGGCCAGTACTGGTCATAACAGCGGCCAGGGTCTGCACCGCGTTGGCCGTGCCAGCCAGGGTTACCGCGTCACCGGCCGTTACTTCGAGTCCGGCTGCGGTTATCGCAGAGGCAGGGCTCTGCACCACGCCGCCGGCAGCGTGCAAGCGCAGAATGCCAGAGCCAACGTTGACATTGGCCCCCGGGTTCAGCGTGATCAGGCCTGAAGTGGCGGTCAGCGTGGTGGTGATTGGGGAACCGGTCAGGGCAATGGAAATACCCGGGTTCAGAATCAGAGCCAGCCCGCCGGTGATGTCCAGCGTTGGCGTGCCGCTGACAAAGGCACTGATGCCGGCGGTCAACTCCACAGTGTTGGCCGCAAGAGCCGACACCGAAGTGCCGCCGCTCAATGACATGCTGATGGTGGCGACATCGATAAAACCGTCAAAACCCAGCGTCGGGGCACCGCTGCCGATCTCCAGATTGGTCGGGTCCAGCAGCCAGGTGCCACCCGCGCCAATCTGGGGCGCCTGGGTGACCGACAGGCCATGGCGACCCGAGGTTTCCACAAAACCACCCTTGCCGCCAAGCGCGCCGGCCCGTGCGCTGATCAGGCCATCGACTTGTGTTCTGTCGTCCGACCAGACAATGATGCGGCCACCGTCCCCCAAGCCTGTGGCGTCGGCGCGCAGGCGCGCATCCGGCCCGAGCCGGGTGCTGCTGGCATTGGGAATATCGCTGTTTGCACCCTGGTAGTCGCCGCCGATGCGCAATTGGCCGCCAGCCTGCACACCGGAGGCATCAACCAGCGCCTGGCCCAGCACTGCCACATGCCGGCCCAGCACATCGACCTGGCCACCCCGGGTGCCGTTGCCGCTGCTGGCCACGATGCTGGCGGCACCGTCCACAGTGGCGTCGCCTGCGGCCTTGAGCAGCACCCGCCCACCTTCGACCGTGGCACTGGTGGCCTGAATCTCGCCACTGTGGCGCAACGTGCCAGCAAAAATGCCCACCGCATC
>JANOUM010000916.1:0-2128 GCA_031416855.1 Rhodoferax sp.
CGAGCGCTTCGTGCTGCCTGCCTCCGCCAGCTTCTACGCGTTGCACACCCAGCGGCACAGCCCAGGCAACGGCGAGCGCATCGACAAGGCCCTGCACGCCATAGAAGAGGCCAACCTGTCGAAGCTGCGCGATGTGTTCCAGGACATCAGCTTTAACTCCAACAAGCTCGGCGATGAGCAGCAGAAGAACGACATCCTGCGCCACCTGCTTGAAGACTTTGCCAAGCCAGAACTCAACCTGCAAGAAAGCCGCGTCGGTGAACTCGACGTCATCGGCAACGCTTATGAGTTTCTGATCAAGAACTTCGCGTCCACCAGCGGCAAGAAGGCCGGCGAGTTCTACACGCCGCCTGAGGTCTCGTCGTTGATGGCCCGGTTGATGAACCCGCAGGAGGGCGATGAAATCTGCGACCCCACCTGTGGCTCAGGCTCGCTGCTGATGAAGTGTGGCCGACTGATCCGTGGCCGCACCGGCTCGCGCAAGTACGCGCTGTATGGGCAAGAGGCCATCGGCAGCACCTGGGCGCTGGCCAAGATGAACATGTTCCTGCACGGCGAGGACAACCACCGCATCGAGTGGGGCGACACCATCCGCAACCCCAAGCTGCTGGACGGCGCGGCCAGCCTGAAGCACTTCGACATCGTGGTCGCGAACCCGCCCTTCAGCTTGGAGAAGTGGGGCTTCGAGGGCGCCGATGCAGACAAGTTCAGCCGCTTCCGCCGCGGCCTGCCGCCTCGGACCAAGGGCGACTACGCCTTCATTCTGCACATGGTCGAGACCATGAAACCCGGCAGCGGCCGCATGGCCGTGGTGGTACCGCACGGGGTGTTGTTTCGTGGCGCGGCCGAGGGCCGCATCCGCCAGAAGCTGATCGAGGAAAACCTGCTCGATGTGGTGATCGGCCTGCCCGAGAAGTTGTTCTACGGCACCGGCATCCCGGCGGCGGTGCTGGTGCTTCGCAAGCACAAGGCCGACGACAAGGTGCTGTTCATCGATGCCAGCCGCGACTTCGAGGCTGGCAAGAACCAGAACCTGTTGCGCGAGGTTGACCTGCAGCGCGTTCTGGACACCGTGGCAGCGCGAAAGCCGGTGCTCAGGTACGCCCATCTGGCAACGCCGGCCGAGATTGCCGGCAACGACTTCAACCTCAACATCCCGCGTTATGTCGATACCTTTGAGGAAGAGGCCGAGATCGACCTGATGGCAGTGCGACGCGAGCGCCAGCAGTTGAAGGCAGAACTGTCCACGCTGGAAGCGCAGATGGATATCTATCTCAAGGAGCTGGGTTATGAGTGAGGACCTGATGGGTCAACCGCGCGAGTCGTTCGAGAGCATTCGCCAACAGGGCGACGACAGGCGCGAGTTTTGGTTCGCGCGCGACCTGGCACCACTGCTGGAGTACCAAGACTGGAGAAATTTTCAGCGTGTGATGGAGAAGGCGAAGCAGGCCTGCGCGCAGTCCGGCCACGCCGTATCCGACCATTTCGGTGACGTCACCAAAATGGTCGAGATTGGCTCCAGCGCGCGACGCCCGGTCGAGGACGTGCGCCTCTCCCGCTATGCCTGCTACCTCATCGTGCAGAACGGCGATCCTGCCAAGCCGGTGATTGCCCATGGTCAAACCTACTTCGCGCTGCAGACTCGGCGTCAGGAGCTGACGGACGGCGCCAGCTTTAGCCAACTTGATGAAAACGAACGCCGCCTGGTGCTGCGCAGCGAGTTGGCTCGCCACAACAAGGACCTGGCCGCCGCCGCGCAACAGGCCGGTGTGGCGCCCGGTATGAGCCGCTATCGGTTCTGGTCGAACTTGCATTGGTCCATGAATGGGCCAGACCGCGCGTCATCCTTCGGCGCAGTTGTTGCAAATCTTGCAACAACTGCTGCTGACCAACTGTTGCAAGTTCTGCAACGGTTGGCGCCAAGAACATGGCCGGGCAGTGGCTTGCCGTGTTCGCGGCGCAATGCCGACTGTCAGGCTGCGCAAACAGGAACGCCCCATGCTGCCTGAAGGCTGGCATCGCAGCACGCTGGGCGAGATCGCCCAGATCAGCTCTGGCGGTACGCCGGATCGTTCCGAGCCCGCCTACTGGGGCGGTGCCGTGCCGTGGGTGACAACCGGAGAGATCC
>JANOUM010000917.1:0-3337 GCA_031416855.1 Rhodoferax sp.
TGGTTGTCGGAATCTAAACCCGCCCGCTCTACCAGCGCGCGGGCAGCCTTTGCAGGCCGCGCAGCACGAAGGTCGGGCGCCAGTCGGGGGTGTCGGCATCGTCCAGCACGAGATCGGGCAAGCGGCGCAGCAGCGTCGAGATCGCGACTTCGGCTTCGATGCGCGCGAGCTGCGCACCCAGGCAGAAGTGGATGCCGCCACCAAAGGAATGCGGCCGGATGTTCGGCCGGGTGATGTCTAGGCGATCCGGCCGATCCGCGTAGGCATCCGGGTCACGATTGGCCGAGCCCAGCAGGCACAGGACCGATTCGCCCTTGGCGATCCGCTTGCCGCCGAGGTCTTCGATGTCCTGCAAGGCGACGCGCCCGGTGAGCTGCACCGAGGAGTCGTAGCGCAGAAATTCCTCGACCGCATTGCCGATGAGCTCGGGCCGCGCCTTCAGCAAGGCAAGCTGGTCCGGATGGCGGTGCAGCGCCAGGATGCCGTTGCCGATCAGGTTCACCGTGGTCTCGTGGCCAGCGCCGAACAGCAGGATGATGTTGGCGACCAGTTCCTCGTTGGAAAGCTTGTTACCGTCTTCCTCGGCCTGCACCAGCTGCGTGGTGAGGTCATCGCCCGGTTCGCGCCGGCGCAACTCGAACAGCTTCTGAAAATAGGCGACCGAGGCCAGATGCGATTCGTTGGCGGCGTCGATCTCGGCGCGCGACAGCGGCACCGGATCGAGCAGGCGCCCGGCGGTTCGTTCGCGCACGAAGAAGATCTCGCGGTCTTCTTCGGGTATGCCGAGCATGTCGCAGATCACGATCACGGGCAGGCGAAACGCATAGTCCGCGATCAGATCCATCTGGCCGCGGCCCACCACGCGATCGAGCGAATCATCAACGATGTGCTGGATGCGTACACGCATGTCCTCGACGCGCCGCGCCGTGAAGGCCTTGACGACCAGGCCGCGCAGCCGCGTGTGGTCGGGCGGGTCCTGCGACAGCATCCAGTGCCCCATGCTGCGAAAGATCGGCTCCTCCAGCATGGCGGCGCCGTAGCGCTTGGCCGTCCTGCCGGCGTAGTCCTTGCCAAAGCGCTTGTCCCGAAGGACCAAGCCGACGTCCGCGTGCCGGCTCGCAAGGTAGAAGCCCAGCGGCGTCAGCTGCATCGGGTCGGTCGCACGCAAGCGCTCGTAGAACGGGTAGGGATCACGGATGAAGTCGGGCGACAACGGGTTGAAGACGGGAGCTGCCGCCGGCTTGCTCAGGGTTTCGTTCATGTGCGCCTCGGGTGCTACTGGGTTTCGGTCAAGGGATGATGGCAGGCCGCAAACTGCCCGTCGCCCAGCGGGCGCAACTGCGGAACCTGCTCGGCACAAACCGCGTCGGCGCGCGGGCAGCGGGTACGGAAACGGCAGCCCGAGGGCGGTGCCATCGGCGATGGCGGCTCGCCCACCGGCAAGTTCAGCGCCGGCCGCACGGCCGGATCGGCCACCGGTATCGCGTCCAGCAGCAACCGGGTGTAGGGATGGGCCGGCCGTGCGAAAAGCTGCTCGGTCGGACCGACCTCGCACAGGCGTCCCAGGTACATCACGGCAACCCGATCGCTCACCACTTTCACCACCGCCAGGTCATGCGCGATGAACAGCAGCGTCAATCCATAGCGGCTCTTCATGTCTTCGAGCAGGTTGAGGATCTGGGCGCGTATCGAGACGTCCAGCGCCGACACCGGCTCGTCGCAGATCACCAGTTCGGGCTCGAGGATGAGAGCGCGTGCGATCGAGATGCGCTGGCACTGTCCGCCGGAAAACTCGTGCGGCAACCGGCCCCGGGTTTGATCCGGATCCAGACCGACCGCGTTCAGCACTTCATTGACGCGGCGCTCGCGTTCGGCTCGATCCGAGACGCCGGCAATCAGCAGCGGCTCGGCCACGATATCGCCAATGCGTCGGCGCGGATTGAGCGAAGCGATCGGATCCTGGAAGATCAGCTGCACCCGCTTGCGCATGCGGCGCATGGCCTCACCACCGAGTTGGGTCAGGTCGGTGCCATCGAACAGCACCTTGCCCGACGTCGGGCGGTGCAGTTGCAGCACGGCACGGCCCAGCGTCGATTTGCCACAGCCCGATTCGCCGACCAGGCCAAGCGTTTCGCCGCGGCCCACCGACAGGCTCACGTCGCTCACCGCGTGCAAAGTCTTGCCGCCGACCCGGTACTCGACGACGAGGTTCTCGACCTCGAGCAGATTCTGTTCGTTGGCGGCGCCCATCAAGCGCGCTCCAGCGCCGTCGAATGGGCCGGTTGCAGTGGCTGCTGCGGCTGCAGCGGATGCCAACAGGCAAAACTGCCACCCGAGGCATCGACTGCGCTCAAGGGTGGCTTGGCGGCCTTGCAGCGCTCACCCGCATGGCCGCAACGCGGCGCGAACGAACAACCCGGCTGCGGCCGCGTCGGATCGGGTGGCCGGCCGCCGATGGCGGCCAGGCGGGTGTGCGGGGCGGCGCTCAGCTTGGGGATTGCAGCCAGCAGCGCTTGCGTGTAGGGCATGCGCATGTGCTCGAACAGCCGCGCCGTCGGCGCGCGCTCGACGACACGCCCGGCATACATCACGGCCACCTCATCGGTGCGGCCCGCGACCACGCCCAGATCATGGGTGATCAGGATCAAGGCCATCTGCCGGCGCTGCTGTTCGCGCGCCAGCAGGTCCAGGATCTGCGCCTGGATGGTGACGTCGAGCGCGGTGGTCGGTTCGTCGGCGATCAGCAACCGGGGCTCACAGGACAAGGCAATGGCGATGGCGACGCGCTGGCGCATGCCGCCCGAAAGTTGATGCGGGTACTGGCGCAGGCGCTGGCCGGGTTCCGGAATCCCCACCTCCTCGAGCAACTGCAGCGCGCGTTGCGTCGCGGCGACCGTCGCCAGTTCGAGATGCGCCTGCAAGGTCTCGATGATCTGGGTGCCGATGCTGAGCACCGGGTTCAACGAGGTCATTGGATCCTGAAACACCACGGCCAACGCCGGACCGCGCAGTCGGCGCAGCGCCTCTGGTTTGAGCTGCGCCAGATCCTGGCCCTCAAATAGCACGCGTCCGCTGCGCTGTGCCTGCTTGGGCAGGAGCCCCAGGATCGCGCGCGCCAGCATGCTCTTGCCGCTGCCCGACTCGCCGACGATTCCCAGCGTGCGGCCGGGTGCCAGGGTGATCGACGCCATCGACCGCCAGCAGGCGCCCGCGCGGCGTGGGCAAGGCAACCGACAGGTTTTCGACCGCCAGCAGGTCGGCGCCGTTCATAGCGCGCCCGGGCGCGGGTCGGTCAGTGAGCGCAGAGTGTCGCCGACCAGAGTGAAGGACAAGACTG
>JANOUM010000918.1:0-8306 GCA_031416855.1 Rhodoferax sp.
TCCAGATGGGTGCTTCGATCCGAATGAGATGAAAGAAAATAAAGCCGGCATCGAGCCGCCCTGCACACCATGGAAGCCCCGCTGCGCGAGATCGTCACCGACTGCGGCGAAGAGCCGTCGGCGGTGTTGAAACAGGTCAAGCAGGGCACCGGCAGCTACGGCTACAACGCCGCCTCGATCGCCGGCCTGATGATCACCACCGAAGCGATGGTGGCTGAAGCCCCGAAGAAGGATGAACCCGCCGGCGGCGGCCACGGTGGTGGCGGCATGGGTGGCATGGGCGGCATGGATTTCTGAGTCAGCTTGCTCCCTCTCCCGCTTGCGGGAGAGGGTTGGGGTGAGGGTGATCCCGCCTCGAAATTCCAAAAGCCCCGCTTCGGCGGGTTTTTTGTTTTGTGTCTGCATCAACCCTGCACGGCTACTTCGTATTGCGATCGCTGCCTTGACTTGTTGGCAACGGATGCTTCGAGGCGCTCAGCGAGCCACACTTCGCCGAACAAAGGGGACGGAGGCAATTAATCGGGATGCGCTCGTGTAGAAAACTCCACGTAATTACCTCCGCCCCCTTTTTGCCCAGCAAGCGGCTGCCGTCGAACGCAACCCAAGACACGCCGCCCGAACCTGCCGACCCGCGCACCCCCGACGAGCGTCGCCGTTCGATGACGTGGGCGCAACGCCTCAAGCGCGTGTTCAACATCGACGTGACCACCTGCGTGAACTGCGGCGGCCCGGCGCGCATCGTCGCCAGCGTCGAAGACCCCACCGCCATCCGGGCCATCCTCGCTCACTTCGACAAACACGGCGTGCTCGAGCACGCGCACTACCGGCCCCGGCCGCGCGGGCCACCGGCCGCGGCCACGTAATCATGCGATCGGCCACGCCCATCCAAACTGCGAAAATCAGTATCGGGCCAGATGCGGCGACGACCCCGCAGGGCCGCGCTCGGCCCGCTGTCGGGAATCGGTGAGAAAGGGCCACGGACTGCGAGGCCGTGCGCCCGCGTTATGCCGAAATCCCGCCCGCGAACACCCGATCCGTGCCCAAACCGGCGCTTGCGCGGCGGCCACCTACTCGCCAGACTGTTCGAAAAGGGCGTTGGAATTTCCTACTACTCGACTGACACTGGCGGGCAAACAATCGGCGATTGACCGGGCAGACCCCCGGCGTATGCTGAGCCAGGAAGTGGCTCAGGATCGTTTCTGCCTCCAGCTAGGAGAAAGTAATGTTGACTTCGAACAGATTCTTGCTTGCCGCCATGACGTTCACGGCGATCGCGCTGATGCTCACCGCCGCGCCGAGAGCAGCTGCACAGACCGTCTGCGCGGATTCCGTCCAGGGGCACATCGCCTGGGGCGGCCCCAAAGCCACGACCTGGACGCCCGCCAACCTCACGGCGCTGTGCCGGGGCGCGGAAACCTCGACCGCGCCGGGAACTTGTTTTGCACGGGTCATGAGCGGCACCGCCAACTTTGGCGGGGGAACTAGCTGGAACCCCTCAAATGCGCTGAAGCTTTGCGCCGGAGCGCTCGATGCGAACGCGCGAGTCGCCTGTTTTGAGGGGAAAATCGCCAAGGGCATCCCTTGGTCCGCAGCGACCGACCAATGTGCGAATTCCGGTCTCGCCTCGGTCGATTTCGGCGCAATGAGCCAATCGACCGGGCCAATCCCGAAACCCGGCCTCCCGCCTGTGAAGCTTCCACCCAGAACGGCGCCGGCGCCCGCCGGTCCGACCTGCTCGCCGACCGGGGACTGCGATGGCGATGGAGTCTCTTTGGCCGATGGCGACTGTGACGACAACGATCCTTCGCGCTATCCGGGAGCCACGGAGATTGCGGACTTCTGGGGCCACGACGAAGATTGCAATGAATCTACCTTCGGCTCTCTTGATGTCGACGGTGATGGTTTCGTCGACCAGCGCGTCTGCAACGGCAGCAACTGCAGTACCGATTGCGACGACACTCGCCCCGCCGTCAATCCGAATGCAGCCGAACTGCCGAATCGTCGCGACGACAACTGCAACGGCATTGTCGATGATGATCTGGAAGGCTGGTGGAATCCGGCACAAGGGCGATGACAGTGAATCGAAAATTGCGATCTGCCGCAATCTTGCTAGGAGCGCTCCTGGCCACTTCAACAGTGGCGGCAACGCAGAAAACGTTTTCGCCACCTGCCGGCACCAAGGTAGCGAGCGGATCGCAGTTTGATATTTACGTCTTGCACAAACAATCCCGCCCTTTCGCTGGTACAGATTTCAAGCTGAGCATTTACCAAGTGACCGTTGTTGTTCACAACACGCGCAAGCACGGCCGACAGCGTTTCAGCAGCCGCACGGAAGCGGTCAATGCCGATCTGCTGGATCGGGCCATGTGGCAGATCGGCGATTTTGACGGCGATGGCTTTAACGACTATCGCGCAGTCGCTGGCATAACCAAGCAAGGTTGCCGAACCTGGGCGACGCAAACTTGGCTACCTGATCGGGAGCGCTTTACCTTCGGCGCGAAAATAAGCTACTCGACGAACGCCGGAGGCAAGCAAGTCAAGTCGTGCATCGGTTACGGAAGTTGACCCGCGCCGCAACGGCTGAAATCCAGTGCGCCAAGCTCAAGGGCGAGTGACTCGCAAACTGAACATGAACATTCGAAGTAGCCTGACAGCCACGATCGGCGCAACGTTGATGTTTGCGTGCGCAGCATCGCCAGCGGCCGTGACCAAGCGCAAGCTAGGTCCCAACATCAACACCGATGCTCGCGAAATCGGTGTCGCGGCAAGTCCCGATGGTCGTTTTCTCTACATCACTCGCGAAGACGAACCGCTGACCGCAGCGCAATCTGCGGAAGCGGCTCGTCGCAGTCAACCGAAAGACACCTGCGCGCAAATGGTGGAGTTGAATAAGCAGATGCCGGGGTCGATTCCGGCGGATTTGATCGAACGCTGCGCAACGACCGGAATCAAGATGCCCAAGGTCGAGCCGGATATTCCGCGCATTCGCAATACACCGCAACGGATTTTTGTCGCGGGCCGCGGCAAGGACGGCGAATGGGAACTCGCGGTGCCGCTAACGTTGCAGAGCAAGTCGAAGCAATCGACATCGATTGTCACGGTGCTTCCCGATAACAATACCCTGGTCGTGTTGGGTGTATTCGACGACGGGCGTTCGGATTGCATCAAGGGGCCGGGCAGTAATGCCAGGCCAACAGCGCGCTGCGCGCCTTATTGGTTGGCGCAGCGGCGCGGTAACGGTTGGGATCGACCAAAACGTCTGGATATGGATTTTCAGACCAAGGCGCAGCGCACGACTGCGGCACTGCTACCCAATCTTCAGGCTTTCTTGCTCGATATGGAGCGTGACGGCGGTCACGGCGAACGCGACCTCTACGTGGCCATGGCCACTGGCGACTATCGCTTTGGCGCACCGATCAATCTCGGTGCGGATATCAATACGCCGGCGAATGAGGCCGCACCGACGCTGGCTGCCGACGGCAAAGCGCTGTATTTTGCGAGCGACCGAGCCGGCGGATTGGGCGGCTACGATTTGTACGTTACGCGACGCCTCGACGAGACCTGGCAACACTGGTCGCCGCCGCGCAATCTCGGTCCCGACATCAATACGCCCGGACACGAAAACGCAATCGCGTTGGATGCGAGCGGGAAGTTTGCGTATCTGATCGCGAGCGATGCCAAGACCCGTGCAGCCAAGCCAGGTGAAAGCAATTCTCGCGAGGACGTGTGGGAGTTTGCGCTGCCTGTTGAGCAGCGGCCGGAACCGGTTGCGTTTGTGCACGGCACAGTGCGTGACCCAAACGGCAAGCCGGTTGGCGCGGGAATTGCCTACGACCGACTTCGCGATGGACGACACGCGGGCCGTGCCAACGCAGATCTGCAGCGCGGCGAATATCAAATTGCGCTGCCGATCGGCGAGCACTACAGCTTTCGCGCAATCGCCAAAGGATATGTCGCGGTTGCCGATCGTATCGATCTGCGCGCTGCCAAGACCGATGCGCGCTACCAGCGCGATCTGTTGCTCGTTCCGCTCGAACTTGGCCGCACCTTCAAACTCAACAATCTGTTCTTCGATTCCAACGCCGCCGAGTTGCTGCCCGAGTCAAAGGCTGAGTTGGATCGGCTGGTCGCGTTGATGAACAATAGTCCGCGTCTGCGAATCCGGATCGAAGCACACACCGATGCGGTCGGCAGCGACATGGCCAACAAGACGTTATCCGCCGCGCGTGCGGCCGCCGTGGCGCGCTATCTCGGCGCCGCGCATGTGGCCGCGAAGCGCGTAGAATCTACCGGCATCGGCGAAGCATCGCCAGCCGCCTCCAACGATAGCGAGGAAGGCCGCGCGCTCAATCGGCGCGTGGAGTTTCGGGTCTTGAGTCTCTAGTTTTGAGTTTCCGAGGAGTACTCCGTGACACAGACGAGAATATGTTGGCGAACATGCGCGACGCTACTCGCGGTCGGTCTCGCATTCGGTGCAAGCGCATTTGGCGCAACGAAGGAACCGCCGGCCAAACCGCTTGCATTGAAGAAAATCGAAGGGCTAACTAACGGCAGGCTCGCGTACGTTGTCGGCAAGACGACTCGCGACGGTAGCCGTTACTACGCGAGCAACCTCATAGTGACTCAGCCGGTGCTCGTCACATTGAAAGCAGACAACCCAGGAGACGATATTCGGCTTGACGTCACCAAGACACAGTGGTCGAAAGCCGAGCGTGAGGTATCGACCGGTGCGACAGGCCGTGTACAGGTAGCGTTTCGAACACAGGGCGAATTCGGGCTGGCCGTGTCCAGCGCCGACGTCGGCAAGGCTTATCGCATGACGGTTTGGATCGGCGACGAAGTGAAGCACCCGATGCCGCTAGCGGTCGTACCGAAATCACAATGGAAGCCCGGCGCGACCGCCGAAGCGACGCCCGTCGCTGTACCTGAAAGCCGCGCAACTGCCGCTGCTCAACCGAGTACCGCAGATCCCGCAGCGGGTGGTCGCAGTAGTGGATCGCTCGCCATGTGGTTGATTGCAGGCGCACTCGTCGTGATAGCTGGGTTGTTATTTGCACTACTGCGCAAGAAGCGAGAGTCCTAAAATGAAAACCACCAATTCGCATTTCGGCATCGTCGTCACCCTGGTTTCAGGCCTCACCTGTTTTACGCAAGCGGCTATCGCCGATTCGACCGAAGGTACCCTGTCTGGTATTGAGCGGCAGATGGAAGTGGGTGTCGATGCGGCGAAAGAACACGCCACCTCTGGCGATAGTTACAAGGCGCGAGTCGATCAAGGCACGGCTTTGGTGGGCGATTTCCTCAGTATCGCCGGTAGCTGGCGCGAGTTCGCCGAAGCGCACCAGGCACTGACGCCCGACGACAGCCAGTTCGATCCGGATTACAGTCCAGACGGTTCGCCGGAAATTCCTTCGGCATGCGCGGAGTCCGAAGATTGCAACGCGTGCTACGAGAAGGCAGTGAAGGACATTAACTTCTACCGCTTCTCGCTCGACAAGGGTCGCGGCATCGCCAAAGGCACGTTGGATTATGCGAAGAAGGCGATTGCTTTTGGCGATACGGCATCCGGGTCGTTCGGCGTTGGCGGACTCGCGTGGTCGCTCGATGCCAAGCCACAGGTCGAAAAAGCTGTCGCCAAACTGCGCAAGACCTACGACGGCAAGTACGAAGAGTGGATCGCTGGGTTGGAGAAATCGTTAAGGACGCTTGGCGAGTGCGAGGAAGAGCATTTTGGCGAGCGCGACTGGTACGCACGATTCGGCTACATCTACTACTCATACATGGCGGATCGCTACAAGAGTCCGGATTGACGTCATTGTTGCCCTTGTCCTGTTGGCGCGCGCTTCCGATTGACGAGCCTTTCCGTTTTTTTGCTGACCACCTTTCAGAGCGCCGAAACCCAATCGCGTACTGGTTTTGCCAAGCGCGCAGCCTGGGTCTCCGTTGGAGGAGAGGGATCATGGTAGCGTGCCCATCGAGTGCAGTGAGGATATCCATGACAACTTTGTTTGCCGTCTCGTTCTCATTCATTCTTGGCTGCGGTTCTGCGGACCCGCTCAGCGGCATCACCGGCGCCGACGCGCAACAACATGACACCTTCGGCGACGAACGCCTGAACTATCGCATCGCCAGCGCCGCTGTCGAGCGCACGACCGCGACTCGGGTGGCCATCGAGCAGCCGCTCCGCACCGACGTCGCCATCGCCCAAGCGCAGCAAGCGCGCGCGATCCACAGCGAGGCAGTCGCGAAGGCGTTGATCGGTTCTTGGCGATCGACAGACATCGGACAGTTTGGGAAGGTCGCCGTCTCGATCAATCAGATCTTGACCTTCTCGAAGGACAAGAAGGTGAAGGCGACCGCGATCACCACCTACAAAGGGACCGCGAGCAACGCGCATTGCCAAGAGACGACCGAAGCTACTGGACTCTACGCGATCACCGGCTCCCCCGGAGCCGAGAGGTTGGTGTTCACTTATACCGAAGGGAAAACGACGCGGGTCGAATGCAGGAACGCGACGTACAACGCGACCGAGCGTCCACTGACGGACGATGAGCTCAGGCGGAACAACCCGACCACTGGCAAAATCGTCATGTCGGGCACGACGTTCTCGCTGACCAATACGATAAATGGCCTGCAAGCGACTTATACGTTTCAAAAACGGTAGATGAGGCCTTAGTGGCGTCCGAGTGGCTGCGAGTTGTTACGATCGAATCCGGCGAGAGCGCGGGTGAACGGTCACCGCTCAATCGAGGGCGGGCCTAGTCACGTTCTTGTGCCGAATCGTGGCCGAGAGTATAGGAAATTCAAACGCCCTTTTCGGCCAGTCTGCCGGGCAGGCGACGGTCGCGCAAGCGCCGGTTTGGGCGAGGATCGGTCGTCTGTGCGTGGGCTTTCGGCATCTCGGGGCCGCGCCGCTTCACCGCCCGGGGTCATTTCTCGCCGATTCCCGACAGCGGGCCGAGCGCAGCTCTGCGGGGTCGTGGCCGCATCGGATGGGCTGGCTGTTTTTGCCTCGACGTCGTGGCTGATTCGGCGATCACGCGGCCACGGCCGCGGCCGGTGGCCCGCGCGGTTGGGGGCGGTAATGCGCTTGCCCCAGTGCGCCATGTTTCTCGAAGTGGTCGAGGATGGCCCGGATGGCATGCGGTTCTTCGACGCTGGCGACGATCTTCACCTTGCCGCCGCAGTTCACGCAGGTTTCCACGTCGATGCCAAACACGCGCTTGAGACGTTGCGCACAGGTCATTGCGCGGCGGTTTTCTTCGGGTGTTCGATCATCCGGGTTGGCGGCGGCGGCACCAGCGCGGCGAGTTTGGCGATGAACTCGATGGGCTCGAACTCCACGTGCGTGGTTCCGTTCTTCCACGGCGTCTTGAGTTCGTAGCGCACCCTGCCCTGCGGCGAGAGCGACAGCCGCTTTTCGCTGATCGCCGGGCGCGTGATGTACCGGCACAGCTTTTCCAACTTCTCGCTTTCATGCGCCTCGGCGGCAACGCCGGCATGCAGTGAGAATCCGCCGACCTGGCCGGCGCCGCCTTCCAGCGGGCCGGCGTCGCCGGGCAGCGTTTGCAGGGTGACTTTGCGTCTGGCCTGCGCGCCGGTGGCGATGCGGTAGGTGATCGAACTCATCCGCAGCGCTGTCGGTCAGGAAGACGGACTCCTCCTCGCCTTCGAGCCAGCCTTTGCGCGCCAGATGCCGGCACACGCGATGCGCGATCGTGTCAGCCAGGTGCGTCAACTGCGCGGTAGTCGGGGCGCGGGTACGGTGCAGGCGTGGTTTGCGCGGCGGTGACTCGTCATCCTCCTCATACACGCCGTCAAGCCACGGCATGTGGAAGTGCACATTGAGGTTGAGCGCGCTGCCAAAGCGCTGGATCAGCGTCACCGCGCCGCACTGCGCACGGGTACGTTCGATGTCCGCTTGATCGGACAACCAACCGGCGATAACGCGATGCACGATCGCCAGCACCGGGCCGATCGCTTCGGGCTTGCTGGCGAACAGGAAGCGCAAGGGGTAAGGAAAACTCAGCACCCACTGCCTTACTGGGCGCGGGCCAAACACCTCCTCCACCAAGTGCCGCGCCGACTCGGCCATGCGCCGCGCGCCACAACTGGGGCAAAACCCACGCTTCTTGCAGGAAAACGCCACCAGCCGCTACTCCGTGCATCCTGCCCTACGCCCTTCGGGTCAGCCTTCGGCTGTTCAAATTCGCTCCAGGCGAACTTGTCCGTATGGCACTGCTCGCACACCACACGCAGAAAGCCGTGGTCGAGCACGCCGCAGCGCAGGAATTCCTCGCGCACGT
>JANOUM010000919.1:0-5169 GCA_031416855.1 Rhodoferax sp.
CCCGTTCGTCTCCAGTCATTCGGCGACGAGAACCATCGACCAATTCGATTGCGGTGTAGCCTCCCTCGCCTTCGCCAGATTTTTTATCAACGTAAAGCTGCCGGAATTTGACTGCGTCTTTGTCCTTCGCGTACCAAATCAAGTAGTCGCATGTTGAGGCTAAAACGTCCGTTCCCAAAGCGAGACTTCCCGCGCCGGACGTCTTGCGAAAGCCGATCAACGAGCAAAAATTCTCACTCCCAAACACCTCATCCATCAAGCACCGCACCAGGTGCACGTTCTCGTCGCTGATTTGCACGAAACATGAGCCCGAGGCATTCAGCAGTTCGCGCGCCACCAGCAGGCGGTCGCGCAGGTAACTCAGGTAAGAGTGGATGCCCAGCTCCCAGGTGTCGCGAAAGGCCTTGATCACCTCCGGCTCGCCACTCAGGTTTTCGTCGGCGCCGTCCTTCACATTGCGGTCGTTCAGCCGCATCTGCCAGTTGCTGCCGTACTTGATGCCGTAGGGCGGGTCGATGTAGATGCACTGCACGGTGCCCGCCATGCCCTCGCGCTCCAGCAGGCTGGTCATCACCAGCAGGCTGTCGCCCTGCACCAGGCGGTTCTGCCACTTGTCGGGGTGCTTGTAATAACTGCCGGGTTTGTCGAGCTCGTCCATGGCCAGCGGGTTGCCGAACAACTCGTTGGTGAACAACTCGTTTTGCGCGTCTTCGCGGCCTTTGAGGCTGTACAGGCGCGAGATGATCTTTTCAGGCGCGATGTGTTCGTGGCGGTACAGGCTGCGGATGTCCACCTGCAGCGCCGTCTGCGTATCGTCGGCGCTGTACTTGTGCATCCAGTACAACTCGGGGTCCTGCCCGCGGTGGGTCACCGGGTTCAGCGGCACGGCCTTGGTGGTGGGCTGGCCCTGCACGGCGTCGGCCTCCTGCCCGGCTTCCTCGCGGCTGGGGATGAACACGCGTTCGGCCTTGGCGTGGCGGACCGAATCGACCGGCTTGTTGGCGCCGATGGCGGTTTCGCCGGCGGTGGCTTTGGGGGGCTTGGGTGCCTTGGGGGATTGACCGACGGAGGATTTTGAGGTGGCCATGTTCTTATTTACTGGCAGCCCAGGCGTGGGCAAATCTGTGATCGAGCCGCGCTCAACACAAGCGGCTTGACCTTGGCAAGCACTTTGATGATTCTGCTGTGGTGGACGGCGGTCACGCTGGCGGACTTGAGCCAACTGGTGCGCGGAAGTTTGCCCTGCGAAAAATCCGCATCACCCAGTGCGAGCGTATGTTTTGCATCCGCTTTGGTCGTGATGCCCATCAACAGCGCATCGCCGTAGCCATCCAGTGTGGCCAGCACCAAGGCCGGACGCTGCTTACTGGTAGTGCCGTCACTGTATGGGTAGGCCACGAGAACAATATCCCCCACCGTCAGAGAGGCGTCGCGGCCCATGGGGTTGGAGCTTGCAGGCATGTTCACAGGTCGTTCCAGATTTCGTCTTCTTCGTTGTCCCACAGCCGATTCAGGCCATCCATGCTGACGCCCTGCCAGAAGGTCTGTTCAGCAGCATCGTCCACTTCAACACTGATGCGCTCGATGGCTATGGTCAGGTCATTTTTGATACGCGCAATGTCCGTGATCTCGACAAAATGCCAGCGCGGCGCAAACGGTTTCTTGATCTGCGCGTTGACGGCCGGCAACCAGCGCTCTGTTGTGAAATAACGCTTGAGTTCCTTGTCCCTGGCAAAACCGGTCACTTCAACAATCAGATAAAACAACTCGTCATCCGGTGTCTTGACTGTGCAAATGAAGTCGGGCAGATAACGCCGCTCCACTCCCTGCTTGTCCACATAGGGAATCTCGAATCCAAGGAACGCGTTCTTGACGTAACTTTGCACCGCGTCCGTCTGCTCGAAGGTCTTGGCCGCAATCTGCTCCCAGCTGTCGGTGTCGGCCACCACCAGGTTGACATGGCTCTTTTTGGTGGCGAACACCGGCTTCGCGGTGCTGGCCCGCACATAGGCGGAGCTGCCTTGCGGGTTGTAGCGGTTGAGCAGCGGAATGATGTGCGCCGGGCCCGCCAGGTGCTGGCCAATGGCTGCTGCCTCGATGCCGGCATAGACACTTTGCACGACCGCGTCGGGCGTGAACAAGCGCACCATGCGGCGGTAACGGGGGTCGGTCTCGCCCACCACGTCGACCTGGCTGTCGTACCACTGCTGGGCAATGCGCCGGATGTCGGTGAATTTCTCCAGCAGCGGCCGGCCGCTGTCGTCGCGGTAAAAATGCGACAGCACCTCCTTGGCCACCCAGTAGACGACCTCCTGGTCGCGCAGCTTGTCGGGGTCGTTGCGCAACTCGACGGTGTCACCAGAGAACGCGGTGCCCATGGTGGTCAGTACGGGCAGTTCCGCCATGTTGACCAAAAACTTCGGGCACAGGCTGAAGTCCGCTCGCACCTGGCCGGCGGCCACCTCCACCTTGTAGCCCACCACGTTGGGAAAACACATGGCCAGGTTGGCGCGCTCCGGCATGGCGTGCAGGTACGAAATGTCTTGCGGCGTGGGCAACTCGCTGCTGCCACCTTTGAAAAACTTGAACGGCACACCGATGATGTGGGCATATTCGGGCGGGAACTTGCCGGTTTTCGGGTCCAGAAAATATTGGCGGCGGCGCAGCGCGCGGCCCGCCACCTGCTCGCACAACAACTGCGAGCCAAAGGCGCGGATGCCGACGATATGGGTGACGGTGTTGGCGTCCCAGCCTTCGGTGAGCATGCCCACACTGACCACGCAGCGGATGTGTTCACCCAGCTTGCCGGGCCGGCCCACGGTGTTGACCACTTCACGCAGCAGGTCGCCGTCCATCAAGGCGTCAACGGATTTGTCGGGCCGACTCAGCCGGTAGTTGCGCTTGAAGGCATCGATCTCAGGTGCAAAGACGCGTTTGAACTCGTCGTTGACCTGGCCGGAATGCTCCAGCGCATCGGAGTCGATCAGCAGCGTGGGGGGCTTGTTGCGGCGCGCGCCCGTGACCGGCTCGAAATTGGAGAACAGCGGCAAGGTGCCCGAGACAGCATAAGCACTGCCGTCGTCGGCCACCGTCTCGTATCCGGCAATGTATTTGTAGACCTCTTTCGATACCGTGGTGTTGCTGCACACGACGATGAACACCGGCGGCGAACTCAGCAGGTCTTTGCCGCGTTCGCCCTGCTCGCGCAAGCCGCGCTCGTAGGCCTCG
This sequence comes from Rhodoferax sp., assembly GCA_031416855.1. GTDB lineage: Bacteria > Pseudomonadota > Gammaproteobacteria > Burkholderiales > Burkholderiaceae_C > CAISIP01. The sequence goes on from JANOUM010000919.1 coordinate 3,229, forward strand.
TAGTGCTTATAGAACTGCTCCATGGCCGTCTTGAGCAGGGCTGGCAAAACCGGTGGGCGTTCGATCTGGGTGGCGGCTTTCTTCTCCTTCTTGTCGTCGCTGCGCTGCGTGCGCTGGCCCTTTTTGGGCAGATCGTCCTTGCAATGCTCGTAGAGGTTGCGAAGTTTGGGCTCGTCCAGCTCCTGCGAAGTGTCGTCCACCGGCAGAAACGGGATCTTGACCAGGCCCGCCTCGATCGCTTCAATCAGGCCAAAGTCGGACACCACCCAGGGGAAATACGAATACGCCGGCCAACCCGATCCGGCCAGGTAATAGGGCGTGGCGGACAGGTCGTACACGCTGCCCATGCGCCAACGGCTGGCGATGGCGCGCAAGCCACTGAACCATACCGCAGCGCGTGCGTTTTCGGTGGCGCTGTTTTCCTCTTCGGTATCCCGGCCCTTGATGCGCGGCAGGTAACAGTGGTGGGCTTCATCGTTCAGCACCACCAGGCGACGACCCGGCTTGAAAGGGCCGAGGACGCGTTTGAGCACCTGGGCCATGTCCTCGCGCACCTCGACCTTCTCACCGGTGGGTCCGAGCTTGCCGTCCATCGGGCTGCGCTTGTTGCCGCTGATCAGGCGCGGCTCCAGCGAGTGGTAATTGGTGATGACCAGTTTCGCGTTCAGCCCGGGCAGCAGGCCGGCGTAGTGCACGGGAACGAGTTGCCGCTCGCGGTAGTAGTCGTTGGCATCCACGTCGTGGGTCGCCTGGACATCGACACGCAACACTCCCAGCCGGTCACGGATCGTGATGCCTGGCGCCACCAGCAAAAAGTAATCCGCGTAACGCGGGTCGTTGCGGTACTGGCTGCGGTTCAGGTAGTGGTAGAGGATCAGGCAGGCCATGACCACCGTCTTGCCAGTGCCGGTGGCCATCTTGAATGCCAAACGCGGCAACACACTGGCCGGGTCTTCCACCGTTTCATTGGCCTCGCGCAGCCGGTTGAGCACGTGGGTGCCAGCATTGGACTTGTGCGCGACCTCGTTGAGCCAGATGGCGGTTTCCACTGCTTCCTGCTGGGCAAAAAAGAGCCTTTTCCAGGCCGGACGGTCCGGGTTCCGAAACCAGAAATCCAGCAGGTCACGGGTGACGCGGCTGGTGACGTCCGGGTAGGCAGCGACACGCCACTGCGCCACCTGCTCGCGCAACAGGTTCACCAGTTCATCCCTGAACTGGGTGGCAAAGTCGTTCACATCGAACATGCTGCCTTGCGGCTGCCTGCCGATAGGGACCTGCGGCGTCTGAGGGGCAAAGATGCGCCGGCCCTTGCAAGGCGCCTCGTAATCCAGCGAGCCGTCCAGCGCGGTCGCATAGTGAAACGCAGGCTCGCTGTACGGGCCGTTCAAAATAGGCGATGCTGCGGCTTTCGGCACCCGCCCAGTGGCCGTCACAGTCGTCGAATCTTGCCGCCGTTTTGCCATGTTGACCTGTGAAAGTGTTCGAGCATGGCCCGCACACCAGATTATGGCCACCAGAAGCGGATAAACCACCGTCAAGGTGGCTTATCCGCTATACATTCATGATTGGGCTACGCGCTACTGAACGACCTGCGCCAGTTCGCCGCGCGCGTATTGTTGCGCCACCAGTTGCAGGCTGTGGCCCTTGATCTTGCCGCCCTGGCCTTCGCAGCCGAACTGCAGGTAGCGCTGTTTGCAGATCTGCTTGGCCGCTTCACGCGCCGGCTTGAGCCAGTCGCGCGGGTCGAACTTGTCGGGGTTCTCGGCCATGTACTTGCGTACCGCGCCGGTCATGGCCAGCCGCACGTCGGTGTCGATGTTGATCTTGCGCACGCCGAACTGGATCGCCTTCTGGATCTCCTCCACCGGCACGCCGTAGGTCTCTTTCATGTCGCCACCGTACTGGCGGATGATGGCCAGCAGGTCTTGCGGCACCGAGGAC
>JANOUM010000920.1:0-1873 GCA_031416855.1 Rhodoferax sp.
ACGTCGGCCAGCAATTCCGCCGCGGTCGGTGCGCCAAACTGGTCGTTGATCACCGTCAGTGATTCGCGGTCCTTGGCCAGACGCAACATCGTCTTGGCAAAGTTGCCGCCGCGGGCGGCATATACCCAACTGGTTCGAAACGTCAGGTGCTTTGCGCAGCGCGCCACGTTGTGCTCGCCTTCGAGCTTGGTGCGCCCGTACACGCTGAGCGGCCCGGTGGCATCGTCCTCACGCCAAGGCCGCTGGCCACTGCCATCAAATACATAGTCGGTCGAATAATGCACCAGCCAGGCACCGATCATGTGTGCTTCGTCGGCCAGCACCCTGGGGGCCAGGGCATTGAGCAGGCGGGCCAACGCCGGCTCACTCTCGGCCTTGTCGACGGCGGTGTGGGCGGCAGAATTGACAATCACATCGGGCGCCACGCGGCGCACTGTCTCGGCCAGACCGTCCAGATTGGCGAAGTCGCCACACAAGCCATCCGGGTTGCCGGCGGGGTCGAAATCCAGCGCCACGAGTTCCCCCAGCACGGCCAGGCTGCGTTGCAGTTCCCACCCGACCTGGCCGCCACGGCCGAACAGCAGGATCTTCATGTCTTGGCCTGCGCGCCGTATTGCTTGGTCATCCAATCGCGGTAGCCGCCGCTTTGCACGTTGGCCACCCAGTCCTGGTTGTCCAGGTACCACTGCACCGTCTTGCGGATACCGGTGGCAAAAGTCTCGGCCGGTTTCCAGCCCAGCTCCTGTTCGATCTTGCGCGCGTCGATCGCGTAGCGCCGGTCGTGCCCCGGGCGGTCTGTCACGAACGTGATCTGGCTGGTGTACGGTTTGCGGTCAGGGCGCGGGCGCAGTTCGTCGAGCAGCGCACACACGGTGTGCACGATCTCCAGGTTGGGCATCTCGTTCCAGCCGCCGATGTTGTAGGTTTCGCCGCTTCGGCCTGCGTCCAGTACACGCCGGATCGCGCTGCAATGGTCTCGCACGTACAACCAGTCGCGAATTTGCTGGCCGTCGCCATACACCGGCAGCGGCTTGCCAGCCAGCGCGTTCACGATCATCAACGGGATCAGCTTTTCGGGGAAATGCAAAGGGCCGTAGTTGTTGGAGCAGTTGGTGGTGAGCACCGGCAGCCCGTAGGTGTGGTGGTAGGCCCGCACCAGGTGGTCGCTGGCAGCCTTGGACGCCGAATACGGACTGTTGGGCTCGTAGCGGTTGGTTTCAGTGAAGGCCGGGTCGTCACTGGCCAGCGAGCCGTAGACCTCGTCGGTCGATACGTGCAACAGGCGAAACGCCGCCTTGCGTGCTTCTGCGAGGCCGCTCCAGTACGCCCGCACCGACTCCAGCAAGTTGAAGGTGCCCACGATGTTGGTCTGGATGAACTCCCCCGGGCCATGGATCGACCGGTCTACGTGTGATTCGGCCGCGAAGTTGACGACGGCCCGCGGCTGGTGTTGCGCCAGCAGGCGGTCGACCAGAGCGGCTGCACCAAAATCACCGTGCACGAACACATGTCGCAGGTCTCCGTCCAACGGCGCCAGGTTCTGCAGGTTGCCTGCGTAGGTGAGCTTGTCGAGGTTGACCACCGGCTCGTCTCGGCCCGCCAGCCAGTCCAGTACAAAGTTGCTGCCGATGAACCCGGCTCCGCCAGTTACGAGAATTGTCATTGCGCTCCGAGCTCGGAAAAATAAAGATCCCCGCCGCAAGCGGCGCGGTACCGAAACCCCCAACAGCTAAGGGAGACGGAAATTGCCAATATCCCACTGTCATGCCGGGCTTGATGAGCCTGCCCCGGACTTCGATCCGGGGGCATCCATGCAGTTGGCGCACTGGATTGCGGATCGGGCCTGCCCCGGACCGCGATCCGGGGTCCGCAA
>JANOUM010000921.1:0-2284 GCA_031416855.1 Rhodoferax sp.
GCCGGTGGCACGCAGCGACTGCCGCGTGCGGTCGGCAAGGCCAAGGCCATGGACATGGCGCTGACCGGTCGCATGATGGATGCGGCGGAAGCCGAGCGTGCCGGTCTGGTGAGCCGCGTGGTGGCGCTGGACAAGCTGATGGACGAAGCGCTGGGGGCCGCCCTGATGATCTGCGACTATTCACAGATGGCCGTCATGGCGGCCAAGGAATCCGTCAACCGCGCCTTCGAGGGCAGCCTGAACGACGGCATCCTGTTCGAACGCCGGCTGTTCCACGCACTTTTCGCCACCGCCGACCAGAAGGAGGGTATGGACGCGTTCGTGAACAAGCGCAAGGCGGTGTTTCAGCACAAATAGGGGCCGGTTACCTGGCTATAATGCGGGGCTTCGCATTGGCGCTTTAGCTCAGTCGGTTAGAGCGATGGAATCATAATCCACAGGTCCGCGGTTCGAATCCGTGAAGCGCCACCAAGATAACCTGTTGATTTAATTGAGAATGCCCACTATCAATACGGTATCGGGCTTTTTTCATGGTGTTGCTTTTTGGCTCCGTGTAGCCACCATGTAGCCACCGGTACAGGGTTTTGTACCATGCCGGCCCTGGAAGTCGTCCGTCCTGATGCCCGGCAGCGCGCCAGCAGGTGGTGACGGCTGGCAACACGGTGAAGCCCGGCAACTTGCCCGCTTGGGCGCTGTCTGGCGGGTTTGCGTTACGTTACGACAATTGCGCCGGCCAGTCGCCGGTTGTATGCCGCTCACACGCGCCAGCAAGCCCGTTGTGGCGTCACCGGGCGGTTGGCACCGGCAACAAACGCCACAAGCGTCAGGCGATGTGATCTATCCGGCCGTCAGTGCCGGGCAAAATTCCAAGAGATGTATTCTGTGTCGGCCACTGGTCACGTGGGCCGGGCTCGTCCAACAGCCGGTTCAGATCGCGGCAAGCGCGATCTAACCTTTTTCGTTATGCAGCCGTCTTCAACCGAACGTCGAAATTCAGCAGACGCCGAAGGCGGTCCGATGCAATGACCTGTTCGGCGTCATCTGCTACACGTTGGGGCCGTGCTCGCGACTCGAATGCCAAACCGATAGGACCTCGAGTTCAGCCCGATGCACTCGGTAGTACAAGAAATACTTTGTTCGGTCGAGCAGGAATCGACGTACCTGAGGCGAACGGCCGGTTTCAACCTTCGTGCCGATACCTGGCTGCTCGACGAGAACTTTCAGAGCGTCTTCTACGTCCTTTCGTACGGCACCAGGAGCAGCAAGCCGGTTCGTGGCCCACCATTCGGCGGATTTTTCGATCTCGCGCTTGGCGCGCGCCTTGATGCGGTATGTGAGTGCCACGCTTAACCGTAGCGCCTTAGGCTCTCTAGAAACTCGGGCCCAGCTCCACCCACTTCTTGGTCTGCTTCGTCGATCGCCTCAAGCAGCTCTTTCTCTAGATGCGGAGGGAGTTTGAGGGACTTGTCGTCTTCTAGCGGCAGCACAGTCACGACAGTCCCTTCAGGCAACGAAAGGCCTTCAACGACAATCTTGCCCCCAACAACGGTACCAGTAATTGCATGCATGACTTGATCGTACCCGAGTCGCGAGGAAGTGCAACTTATGACGCCGAACGTTGAAGCTGACCGGCACGCAACACTCGCCGCGAATCGGCTTCATGCTGTTGCGTGTCCGCGTCGAGCGAGCAGTTGGACGAAGCCGCTGCGCGGAGCAAGTCCGATGCCCCCGCCCACGATGTAATGCGCATGGTCATGTCGTCAATTCTGTCGGCCTGATTGTGCAGCACAACTCATCGAAGGAACTCCCCCATGATGCCATTGAACAATGCCAGCGCGGCGTTCGAGCAACGCTACGCCAGCCATCACAAACACCTCAAACTCCAAGGCCTTCAGACCAAGACGGTGGACGCCTACGCCCGCGCCATTCGCACCATGGGCGAACATTTCGATTGGCAGATCGACACCCTGAGCGCGGACCAGTTGACGGACTATTTCCACCGGCGCATTGCTTCCTGCGGCTGCGCTGCGGGGATTGCGGGCACGACAAGCTGCTGGCCTTCAGTTGCAAGCGCCGGGGCTTTTGCCCCTCGTGCGGGGCCCGGCGCATGGCGCAGACGGCGGCGCATCTGGTGGACCACGTCATCGGCGCGAGTGCCGGTGCGCCAGTGGGTGCTGTCGCTGCCGATCCCGCTGCTGCAGGTGGTGCACCGCGTGATCACGCGCCATCTGCTCGGCCAGGCTGGGCTCAAGCCCGACGAAGCCGACAGCGGCGCCGTCACGTT
>JANOUM010000922.1:0-2159 GCA_031416855.1 Rhodoferax sp.
GTGGAACAACTGCTTGGGCGCACCGTGAACGAGGTGATGCCGCCCGAAGCGGCACACGCCTGCCTGGCGGCCTTGCACGAAGCCCATGCGCAGGGGTCTTCCAGTGGCAAGCAGTTTGAACTCGACCTGCCCCGAGGCACCCTCTGGTTCGAGTTGTCGGTGTCGCGCAAGGCCACCCTGGAGGGCGAGCAGCCGCGCTTCATCGTGCTGTCGCGCGACATCACGGAGCGCAAGGACGCCGAGAGGAAGATCCTGCGGCTGGCCTACTTTGACGGACTGACCCGCCTGCCCAACCGGCAGTCGTTCCTGCAGCGGGTGGATCGCGAGATCAAGCGCGCCCTGCACAGCGGAACCCAGCTTGGCGTGCTGTTCATGGATCTGGACGGTTTCAAGAACATCAACGACACCCTGGGCCACAGCGTGGGCGACCAAATCCTGCAGCGTGCGGCCAACCGGCTGCGCCGCGGGGTGCGCCCAGCCGACCTGGTGTCGCGTCCGGCTGAACTCGAGACGCGTGGCGCCGAGCCCGGGTCTGAAGTTGAATTCGCGCGCCTTGGCGGCGACGAGTTCACCGCCCTGATCCTCGACCTCAAGGGGCCCGAGGGGGCGCTGGTGGTGTCGCGACGCATCCTGGAGCTGATGCGCAGGCCTTACGCCCTCGAAAGCCGGGATCTGCTGCTGACCGCCAGCATCGGCATCGCGCTGTATCCGGATGACGGAGCCGATGCCGCCACGCTGCTCAAGCATGCCGACACTGCGATGTACCACGCCAAAGACTCCGGCCGGGACAACTGCCAGTTCTACAGCGCCGCCTTGACCCAGGTCGCGGTGCAGCGCATGGAACTCGAGGGCGACATGCGCATGGCGCTGGCGCGCGGTGAATTCAGGCTCGCCTACCAACCCCTGCTCGACGTGGAGACCGGGCGGATCCATGCGGTGGAGGCGCTGATCCGGTGGGCGCGTCCCGGTTACGGCATGGTGCCGCCGCTGGAGTTCATCGCGGTCGCCGAACGCAGCGGGCTGATCCTCGACATCGGCCAATGGGTGTTGCGCACCGCTTGTGTGGATGCATCGCGCTGGCAGCAGGCGGGAATGGCGGTGCGGGTGGCGGTGAACCTGTCGCCGCTGCAGTTCAAGGATCCGGAACTGGAGGCGATCGTGCTCGATGCACTCGCGCAAAGCGGGCTGGCCGCGGAGCTGCTCGAACTCGAGCTGAGCGAAGGGGCCGTGATGGCCGACACCGAAGCGGCCATGGTCACCCTGAACGCGTTTCGCAGCCATGGAGTGCGCATTGCGCTGGATGATTTCGGCACCGGTTACTCCTCGCTGAGCTACCTCAAGCGCATGCCGCTGAACACCCTCAAGGTCGACCGCAGTTTTGTGACCGGATTGCCCGGTGACGGCGACAACCGCGCCATTGTGCGCGCCATCCTGGTCATGGCCGACAGCCTGGGGCTGACCGTGACCGCCGAGGGCGTGGAGACGCTGGAGCAGGCGCAGGCGCTCAAGGCCATGACCTGCAGGAGCATGCAGGGCTACTACTTCAGCAGGCCGGTGGAGGCGCAGGCAATCCCGGCCCTGCTGGCACGGCAGTGGGCGCTGGGTGCGCCGGACCAGCGGTAGCAGGGCCGGCACCGCCATGGGCTCGAGACACTGCCACGCCACCACCTTGCAAGGCGATTGCCGCACTGCGCGCCGGGCGCTGGCATGCATTGCCCTGTGCGTCAGCGGATGCACCACGGTCGATGAGACCGCGCTGGCGATGTTTGCGTCGAACGCGCAGGCGTCGGCGCTGTTTGCCGGCCGCGTCATGCTGGGCAACGCCAGCTTCACCCGTGCGCGTGAAGGTACGCTGCAGCTGCAAAGCGTCGATGCGCCCGGCCTGGCCTGTTTCGGCCCGATGCGCCTGACTGCCAGCAGCAGTGGCGTGGCCAACATGTCGTGCAGCAATGGGCAAACGGTCGCGATTCCGTTTCAGGTGCTCAGCCCGCTGCGTGGTGCGGGGCGTCTCCAGGTGGGCGGGGTCGACTACGCGCTCACCTATGGGCTGGCCCCTGACATGGCGGCCGCCTTCCTGGGTCTGCCGGTCGAGCGGATGGGGACTGCACCATGACGGGCCGGGCCTGCTGGTACGCCGCCTGCACTACGCCAGGCTGAAC
>JANOUM010000923.1:0-1804 GCA_031416855.1 Rhodoferax sp.
GCCCCCCGCGTCACAATAGTTGTCGCCTTCATAGGACCAAGAACCCTGGGGGCGGCGATGAAGGAAATCAGTGGCTCGATATGGACAGACATTCAAGGACCGTGCAGTTGCCCGGTTGCTGCCGCCCGAGGGCGCCGCAGCAGAAGTTGTTGCCAAGGAAGTTGGCATAGAGGTTGGAACGCTCAAGCGCTGGCGAGAAGATGCGCAGTCCAGGCCCGCCCGAGGGCGGGCCTGGACGGCGCCGGCGCGATTAGATGGCCTTATCACCACGGCGGCTATGTCGCAGGCCGACAAAAGCGCATGGTGCCGCGAGCATGGCGTATACCCCGGCGAGTTGGAGAAATGGCTGTCCAGCGCGACGGCGTCGCTTGCCGATCCCGAGGAGGTACGGGCCAGCCCGCAGGCCACACGCAAAGACCGCAAGCGCATCAAGGAACTCGAACGTGAGTTGCACCGCAAGGACCGGGCACTGGCGGAGACGGCCGCGTTGCTGGTGCTGTCAAAAAAAGTCGAGGCGATCTTCCGCAGGGGCGAGGACGAATGATCGGCCTCGAAGATCGCCGCAGCCTGGCCCAAGACATTGACACGGCCCACGACGCCGGAGCCCGGCTGCACCTGGCCTGCGAGATCGCGGGCATCGACGAGCGCACGTTGCAACGCTGGAAGGCCCACGCGGCCGGCATCCAGGCTGATGGCAGGCCCCAGGCGGCGCGACCGACACCCAGCCATGCCCTGAGTCAGCATGAGCGTGCCAGGTTGCTGAGCGTGGCCAACGAACCGCGCTTTGCGGCGGCACCTCCCGCGCGCATCGTGCCCATGCTGGCCGACGAGGGCGTGTACCTGGCAAGCGAATCGAGCTTTACCCGGGTGCTGCGCGCCCACGGCCAGAGCAAACATCGCGGTCGCGCCAAAGTGCCGCGCCCGGTGCGCCCACCCACCACGCACATTGCCAGCGCAGTGCGACAGGTGTGGTGCTTGGACATGACCTACCTGCCTGCGGTGGTGATGGGACGCTGGTTTCACCTGTACCTGATCCTGGACCTGTACAGCCGCAAGATCGTGGGTTGGGAGGTGCATGACAGCGACGATTCGGTACACGCCATTCACCTGGTCAAACGCACGGCGTTGGCCGAGGGCATCGCAACGATGGCGACCAAGCCGGTCCTGCATGGTGACAACGGCTCCACGCTGAAGGCCACCACGGTGATTTCGATGCTCAACTGGCTGGGCGTGAAGCCTTCGTACTCGCGTCCCCGGGTGAGCGACGACAACGCCTACGCCGAGAGCCTGTTTCGCACCGCCAAGTACCGCCCGGAGTTTCCGGCCAAGGGCTTCACCGATCTGGACACGGCGCGAACCTGGGCGGCGGCATTTGTGCGTTGGTACAACCATGACCACCGCCACAGCGGCATTCGCTATGTATCGCCCGCGCAGCGCCATGCCGGAGAGGATCACGCCATTCTGGCCGCCCGACACGACCTGTACTTGCGCGCACGCGCCTTGAAGCCGGCACGCTGGTCAGGGAAAACACGCAACTGGGACCCCATCGGTGCCGTTACGCTCAACCCCGAGCGCGACTGCGTCGTCAAGGCCCATCTGGAGAAAGTTATACAGCCGATGGCTGCGTAAATGAGGCGACAACTACCTTGACGCGCGCCGCGTTCGACACCACATCGCTGTACCAGGATCCGCGCTACCAGTGGGCAGTGGTCGCCACGCAAACACGATTCGGCCTGCTATGGCAGAGCCTCAGCAATGAAAACCGCACAGGCACCCTGGCCGACAACCTCATCACCCAAGTCTT
>JANOUM010000924.1:0-2698 GCA_031416855.1 Rhodoferax sp.
GCTGGATGCGACGGGCCACCGAGACGCCAGGGGCAAGCTGTTCTTCCAGACGCACGCGCTCGGCTACTCGCTGCCGTCGAGCCTGCCGCAGGGCAAGGCGGACAACCAGATACTGGGGGTGGTCGAAGCGCTGCGCCAGCAACACGCCGGCGCTGCGAGCGGCGCTCCCGACCGCGAGGTGGTGCTGGTGTCCAAGGACATCAACATGCGGGTCAAGGCGCGGGCCCTGGGGCTTGCCACCGATGACTACCAGAATGACAAGACCCTTGATGACGGCGACCTGTTGTATGCTGGCTCGTTTGCACTTCCCGGTGACTTCTGGGCCACGCACGGGCAAACCGTCGAAAGCTGGCAGCAGGGTGTGCACACCTTCTACCGGGTCAGCGGCCCAGTCGTGCCCAACCTGCTGATCAACCAGTTCGTGTACTTCGAGTCGCCGGGCGAGCCCAGCCTGTACGCCCGGGTGACCGAGATTCGTGGCAAGACGGCGGTCTTCAAGACCTTGAAGGATTACAACCACCTCAAGAACGCCGTGTGGGGCGTCACCACCCGCAACCGCGAGCAGAACTTCGCGATGAACCTGCTGATGGACCCGGAAGTCGACTTCGTCACGCTGACCGGCACTGCCGGCAGCGGCAAGACCCTGATGGCGCTTGCTGCCGGCCTGACCCAGGTTTTGGACGACCGCCGCTACACCGAGATCATCGTGACCCGGGCCACCGTGAGTGTGGGAGAAGACATCGGCTTCCTGCCCGGTACCGAGGAGGAAAAGATGGGGCCATGGATGGGGGCGCTGGACGACAACCTGGAAGTGCTGGGCAAGACTGACACCAGTGCCGGCGAATGGGGCCGGGCCGCCACCAGCGAACTGATCCGCAGCCGTATCAAGATCAAGAGCATGAATTTCATGCGCGGGCGGACCTTCCTCAACAAGTACGTCATCATTGATGAGGCGCAAAACCTGACGCCCAAGCAGATGAAGACGCTGGTGACGCGTGCCGGACCCGGTACCAAGATCATCTGCATGGGCAACCTGGCCCAGATCGACACCCCTTACCTGACCGAAGGCTCATCGGGCCTCACGTTCGCAGTCGAAAAGTTCAAGGGCTGGCCGCATGGCGGCCACATCACACTGGCACGCGGCGAGCGATCACGGCTGGCGGACTTCGCCAGCGAGGTGTTGTAGGGGACCCCCGGCGGGACAAGCGCCATGCGAAGCGGCCTGAAGAGCCCTCAATAGTCGCCGCTGCCACCGCTTGCGAGGTTTTCGAACTTGGTGATCGGCTTGAGAAAGGCCAACTTCACGACACCCGTTGGGCCGTTACGCTGCTTGGCGATGATGACCTCCGCGATCCCGGGCTCCTTGCAGGCGTCTTTGGTGTAGTACTCGTCGCGGTAGATGAACATGATGATGTCAGCGTCCTGCTCGATGGCGCCGGATTCACGCAAGTCGCTCATCATCGGGCGCTTGTCGGGCCGCGTCTCGACACTGCGGTTGAGCTGCGACAGCGCGATCACCGGGCACTTCAGCTCCTTGGCCAGCATCTTCAGGCCGCGCGAGATTTCACCGAGTTCCGTCGCCCGGTTTTCGTCGCCAGAAGCTGATCCACTCATGAGTTGCAGGTAGTCGACCACGATCAGACCGAGCTGTCCGCACTGGCGCGCCAGGCGCCGGGCATTGGCGCGGAGTTCGCTGGAGGTGAGACCGGCACTTTCATCGATGTGCAGCGAGATGGTGCGCAGCTTTTCGATCGCCTCGGTCAGACGCGGCCACTCCTCGTCGGTCAACTTTCCGGTGCGCAGGTGACTCTGGTCGATCCGGCCGATCGAGCCCACAATCCTCACTGCCAGTTGGGCCGCGCCCATCTCCATGGAAAAGACCGCGACCGGCAAACCCTCATGCAAGGCCACGTTTTCAGCGATGTTGATGGCGAGCGCCGTCTTGCCCATGGATGGGCGCGCGGCCAGCACAATCAGGTCGCCGGCCTGAAACCCGGCCGTCAAGCGGTCCAGATCATAGAAGCCGGTCGGCACCCCCGTCACATCGTTCGGGTTGTCGGCCATTTCCTGGACGCGGTCGAGCAGATCGACAACCAGCGTGTCCATCGCCTGGAAACCTCGCTTCATGCGCGAACCCTGTTCGCCAATATTGAAGATCTTCTGCTCGGCCTCGTCCACGATCGACGCCACCGGCCGCCCCTGGGGATTGAAGGCATTGGTAGCAATCTCGTCGCTGGCGCTGACCAGCTTGCGCAGGATCGAGCGCTCGCGCACGATCTCCGCATAGCGGCGAATATTGCCGGCGCTCGGCACATACTGCGCCAGCGAGTTCAAGTAGGACAGACCGCCGACCTCTTCGGCCTTGCCAAGGCTGCGCAGATGCTCGAACACCGTGATCACGTCGGCCGGCCGGTTGCCGTTGACCAGACCGCTGATCGCATCGAAGACCAGACGATGTTCATAGCGGTAGAAGTCCGACTCACCGAGCAGGTCGGCGACGCGGTCCCAGGCTCCGTTGTCCAGCAGCAGGCCACCGAGCACGCTGGACTCGGCTTCTATCGAGTGCGGCGGGATGCGCAGTTGCGCCACCTGGCGGTCCTGCCCATAGTCATCAACGGCGGAAAGTACAGCGGACATCGGGGGTTCCTTGGATCATCCTAGAAGCGGCAGTTGGACGAGCCCGAGTGGGCCGTCATGA
>JANOUM010000925.1:0-5078 GCA_031416855.1 Rhodoferax sp.
AGGCTACCGCCAACTTGTCGACGAGGCCATGGCCGAAGTCACCACCTACAGCGTGACACAGGCACGTGCCAGGCTCGACGATCCGGCGACTTGTATCGTCGACATCCGCGACGTCCGGGAGTTGAACGCCGGCACGTTGCCAGGGGCGTTCCATGCCCCGCGCGGGATGCTGGAGTTCTGGGTCGACCCGGCCTCGCCCTACCACAAGCCGTTTTTCGCCGACGAGACCAAGGAGTTCATCCTGTTCTGTGGCGCTGGCTGGCGCAGCGCACTCGCCGCCAAGGCGCTGCAGGACATGGGCATGACCAATGTGGCCCACATCGATGGCGGTTGGGCCGATTGGGTCAAGGAAGGTGCGCCGACCGAGACCCTGGAGCAGAACAAGGCCCGCCACACCAGGGCTGCGACATGAAGTTTGACGCGGTCCTGTTCGATTGCGACGGTGTGCTGGTGGATTCCGAACCCATTACCCATGGCGTCCTGCGCGAGATGCTGGGCGAACTGGGCTGGGAACTGACGCAGGAGGAGTGCATTGCGCATTTCGTCGGCAAGGCGCTCAAGGAGGAGGTGGCCCTGATCGCGCAACACACCGGGCGCGATGTGGGTACGCAATGGCTGAGCGCATTCCAGCAGCGCCGCAACGCAGCCTTGCGCGAGCGGCTCACAGCCATCCCCGGTGCACACGACGCGGTGCATGCGATCCATGCTGACTATGGCGCGCGTATTGCCTGCGCATCGGGGGCTGATCGCTTCAAGGTCGAAATGCAATTGCGTCACGTGGGCCTGATGGCCTATTTCGAAGGCCGGATCTTCAGTGGTTATGAAACCCCGCGCTCCAAGCCCTTTCCCGATGTGTACCTGGCCGCCGCGCTGGCGCTGCAGGCCAGTCCGCACCGGTGTGCCGTGGTCGAGGACACAGTCACCGGTGTGACGTCGGGTGTTGCTGCCGGTGCCTGTGTCTACGGTTTCGCGCCACTGGGCGATGGCGCGGAGCTGCGCGCCGCCGGCGCGTTCTGGGTCTTCAACGACATGGCCGAACTGCCCGCACTGATGCGGTAGCGGCCGATAGCAGAAAGTTGCTCCATGCCCGTGCTGGAATCCAAACTCAACCCCCGTTCGGCGGATTTCCAGGCCAACGCGACCGCCATGCGCGGCCTGGTGGCTGACCTGAATGCGCAGGTCGCCAAGGCACAAGGCGGTGGTGGTGCCGCCGCGCGGGCCAAACACACGGCGCGTGGCAAGCTGTTGCCGCGCGAACGGGTGCAGATGCTGCTCGACCCTGGCACCCCGTTCCTCGAACTGAGCCCGCTGGCGGCGCTCGGCCTGTACCCGGACCGCGACGGAACCGACAGTGCGCCCTGCGCCGGCCTGATTGCCGGTATCGGCCGCGTCAGCGGCGTGGATTGCATGGTGGTGTGCAACGACGCCACCGTGAAGGGCGGCACCTACTACCCCCTGACGGTCAAGAAGCACTTGCGGGCCCAGGAAATCGCGTTGCAAAACCGCCTGCCCTGCGTCTACCTGGTCGACTCGGGCGGCGCCAACCTGCCCAACCAGGACGAGGTGTTCCCCGACCGCGACCATTTCGGCCGCATCTTCTACAACCAGGCCACCATGAGCGCCCAGGGCATTGCCCAGATCGCCGTGGTCATGGGCAGTTGCACTGCGGGTGGCGCCTATGTGCCGGCGATGAGCGACGAGAGCATCATCGTGCGCAACCAGGGCACCATCTTTCTCGGTGGCCCGCCACTGGTCAAGGCGGCCACCGGCGAGGTGGTCACGGCCGAGGACCTGGGAGGCGGTGATGTGCATACCCGTCTGTCGGGTGTGGCCGACCACCTGGCCGAGAACGACATGCATGCCTTGTCGATCGCGCGCAATGCCGTCAGGAACCTCAACACCAGCAAGCCGGCGACGCTGGTGCTGCTGCCCCCGCAGGCGCCCCGCCTGGATGCGCAGGAGTTGTACGGCGTGATTCCGGTGGACACCCGCAAACCCTTCGATGTGCGCGAGATCATCGCCCGCGTCGTGGACAACTCCGACTTTGACGAATTCAAGGCGCGTTACGGCAGCACATTGGTTTGCGGTTTTGCGCACGTGGAAGGCATGCCGGTGGGCATCATCGCCAACAACGGCATCCTGTTCAGCGAGTCGGCACTCAAGGGCGCACATTTCATCGAACTGTGCTGCCAGCGCAAGGTGCCACTGGTGTTCCTGCAAAACATCACCGGTTTCATGGTCGGCCGCAAGTACGAGAACGAAGGCATCGCCCGCAACGGGGCCAAGATGGTCACCGCTGTGGCGACGGCCGCGGTCCCGAAGTTCACGATCATCATCGGTGGCAGTTTCGGAGCCGGGAACTACGGCATGTGCGGTCGCGCCTATTCCCCGCGGTTCCTGTGGATGTGGCCCAATGCGCGCATTTCGGTCATGGGCGGCGACCAGGCCGCTGCGGTGCTGGCAACGGTGCGCCGCGACGGCATCGAAGGCCGCGGCGATGCCTGGAGCGTTGAGGAGGAGGAGGCCTTCAAGGCACCGATCCGCCGCCAGTACGAGGAGCAGGGGCATCCCTATTTCGCGACCGCCCGGCTCTGGGATGATGGTGTCATCGATCCGGCCGATACCCGCCGCGTGCTGGCGCTGGGCCTGAGCGCTTCGCTGAACGCGCCGATCCCGGACACCCGGTTCGGCATCTTCAGGATGTAGCCAGGTGCGTCCGGCCCACTTCCTTTTGGTGATCGGCCTGCTGTGGGCCTCGGTCGCGCATGCGCAAACGCCTGTGCAGGTCCAGGTGGACAGCCTGGAGCCGGGAATCGCACTGCCGGGCTACTGGTTCGCGGTGCCCGGACAGGTCGCCGGCGGGCCGGCAGTTGTCGCCTTGCACGGATGCGACGGCCTGCTGAACCCTAAGGGAAATCTGGGCGCTGCCCGCCTGCGCTACGTGCGCCTGTTGCGCGAGGCGGGCATTGCGGTGCTGTTCGTGGAGAGTTTTCTGCCGCGGGGGCAAAGTTCGATCTGCGGCCAGAAACCTGCGGACCGCAGCATCACCGAGGTCCACCGTCGGCTCGATGTCTACGGCGCGTTGCGCTGGCTTGGCGTGCAACCCGGGATCGACGCCGCGCGGCTCGGAGTGGTCGGCTGGTCGCACGGTGGGCAGACCGCCCTGGCGAGCGCCGATGGATCGCAGGATGTGGTTGCCGCGGCGCTGGTCAAGCCGGCGGCGCTGGTGGCGTTCTACCCTGGCTGTGCCGGCGTCGAGAAGACTGCCCGTTTTGTGCCGGTAGCCCCCTTGCTGGTGATGAGCGGTGCCAATGACGACTGGACTCCCGCCGCGGTCTGTCGCCGCTGGACGGCGCGAATGGCCGAAGGTGCGCAGGGCAACACCGTCGACTACATCGAGTACCCCGACAGCTACCACGCCTTTGACAGCGCTGTGGCGCCGCGCGCGCGCTCCAACGTTGGCGGCACGCGGTCGGGCATGGCGACAGTCGGGGGCAACCCTGCCGCGCGCGAGGCGTCCGCGCGGGCCCTGGTGCGTTTCCTGGCGACCCATCTGTCGCGCAGGCCATGAACACGGCCGGGTCATGCCACGACCGCGGGCGACGTTGCAGGCGGGTTACGCCCCGCGCCGGCGACAACGCCGTCGTCTGGTGCCCGAACTGACGACCAGGAGCCACCATGGACACGATCACCACGTTGTGGAGCACCCTTGTCACACCGACGTCGAGCGCGCTGGCCCGGGGCACGCAGGCGATGGACATGCCGACCCTGCTTGCGCTTGCCGCCGCCTTGGGCTGGGCCAGTGGATTGCGCCTTTATGCGGTGTTGTTCATCGCCGGCCTGTCCGGCATGCTGGGCTGGATCGCACTGCCGAACGGTTTGCAGGTGTTGCAGCATCCGGCGCTGTTGATGGCCAGTGGAGCCATGTTGTTCGTCGAGTTTTTTGCCGACAAGATCCCGGGGCTCGACAGCCTGTGGGACCTGGTGCACTCCGTGATCCGGGTGCCCGGCGGCGCCGCGCTGGCTGCCGCCGTGTTCGGTGCTGACAACGCCACGATGGCCGTCGTGGCGGGTCTGCTGGGTGGTTCACTCGCGGCCACCTCGTTTGCTGGCAAGGCCGCCACCCGTGCTGCCGTCAATACCTCGCCCGAGCCGTTCTCGAACATGGCCGTCAGCCTGCTCGAGGACGGGCTGGTGGTGGGCGCGTTGTGGCTGGCGGTACAACACCCGCTGTTGTTTGCCATTGCGTTGGCCATCACGCTGGTGTTGACCGTGTTGCTGATCGCGGCACTGTTCAAGTTCCTGCAGGCCATCGGCCGCCGCCTGGTGAGCTGGCTCCGGCCGTCCCCCGCCTATTGACAGAGAAATTGCATGTTCAACAAGATTCTGATCGCCAACCGCGGTGAAATCGCCTGCCGGGTGGCGGCCACGGCCCGGCGCATGGGCGTGCAGTCGGTGGCGGTGTATTCCGATGCCGATGCCAACGCCAAACATGTCGCAGCCTGCGACCAGGCGGTGCACATCGGCGCCAGTCCGCCCCGGGAAAGCTACCTGCAGTGGCAGCGCATCCTCGAAGCTGCCAAGGCCACGGGCGCGCAGGCGGTGCACCCCGGTTATGGTTTTCTGAGCGAAAACGAGGCCTTCGCCCAGGCCTGCGCCGACGCCGGGCTGGTGTTCATCGGCCCGCCCCCATCGGCCATCAAGGCGATGGGCCTCAAAGCCGAATCCAAGCAGCTGATGGAACGCGCCGGTGTGCCCCTGGTGCCGGGTTACCACGGCGCCGACCAGGACCCCGCGCTGTTGCAGGCCGAAGCCGATCGCATCGGTTACCCGGTGCTGATCAAGGCCAGCGCCGGTGGTGGCGGCAAGGGCATGCGCGCGGTTGACACAGCACAGGACTTCCCTGCTGCGCTGGCCTCATGCAAGCGTGAGGCAATCAGCAGCTTCGGTGACGACGCGGTGTTGATCGAAAAATACGTGCAGCGGCCGCGCCATATCGAGATCCAGGTGTTTGGCGACACCCAAGGCAACTATGTGTACCTGTTCGAGCGCGACTGCTCGGTGCAGCGGCGCCACCA
>JANOUM010000926.1:0-3370 GCA_031416855.1 Rhodoferax sp.
AACCCCGGAGCCTTCCGAGATGCAAGGCCATCGACTTGCGCCACCATCCACTTCGCAGTCCAGGATTTGCTGATCACATACGACATGCCGACACCGGTGTAGTTGGATGCAGCGTTGGCGTACAGCAAGTTGTTCGTCACCAGCGGGTTCAAGTTGCCCGCCGAGTACTCGTAACCCGAAAAATCGGGCACAAGACCGGCAATCAGTTTGGTACCGCTATCGCCAATCGGAACCGAAACCGATGCTTCATGCACCGTGCTGCCGGTGCCCGACAAGGGCATCAGGCGCAAAGTCCAGCCCACCGAGTCCTCGGACTCCTTGGACACCTCGAAGAATGCGGCACCGTAACCACCGTTGCCAAGCGCCTTGTTGAAGCCCGTGGCAACCGAGTTCGTGTCGTTGAGGTAGGCCGCTTCGATAACGCCCTTGAACTTCAGACCTCTGAAGCCCGACGCAATGCTGCCTTCTTCCGCGAGGTCCACTTTCTGGACCAGCCGGTTGAACTCCTGTGGATTGACCGCGCCGGCCTGCTTGCTGACCGCTTCGACCTTCGCGGTCAGCGCCTCCAGCTGGGCCTTGAGCGCTTCGATCTGCTTGAGGAGATCCGCATTGCTT
The DNA here is from genome assembly GCA_031416855.1 of Rhodoferax sp. Taxonomy (GTDB): domain Bacteria; phylum Pseudomonadota; class Gammaproteobacteria; order Burkholderiales; family Burkholderiaceae_C; genus CAISIP01. Next base: position 616 of record JANOUM010000926.1, read on the forward strand.
TGGGCTTGTGCGCCGATCCACGGAAGTGCCGCTGCGATAGCGGCCACGAGCATCTTTTGTTTGAATTGCATGGGTTCTCCTGAACAAGTGGTGAGTGTCGCTAGTTGGTCATCCGGAAAGCCGCCGCCATGTCACGGGCGCGGCGTTTTTCCAACTTCGATATCCACACGCTGGCCACCACGACGCCTACGCTGACCACCAGCACGGTGAGCGTCGCGACGGCATTGACCGTGGGGTTGAGACCGAGCCGGGCCCTGCTGAAGATGGTGATCGGCAGGGTTGTGGATCCAGGACCCGACAGGAAGGCCGACAAAACCACGTCATCGAGCGACAGGGTGAAGGTCAGCAACCAGGCCGACAGCAGCGCCTGCGAGATCAGCGGCAGCGTGATCAGAAAGAAGACCTGCCAGGGCTTGGCGCCAAGGTCGAGGCCGGCCTCCTCCAGCTGCGGGTTCATTTCCTGCAGGCGCGAGGTGATGACCACCGTGGCATAAGCCATGCCCAGCAGCGTGTGCCCCAGCCAGATGGTCAGCATGCCGCGGTCCGGAAAGCCGGTGGCACGTTGCACCGACACAAGCATCAGCAACAGCGACCGCCCGATGATGACCTCGGGCATGACCAGCGGCGAGTTCACCATGCCGGTCAACAAGGTGCGCCCCGGGAACCGCTTGAATCTGGTGATCGCCACGGCGGCAAAGGTGCCGAGCACGACCGACGCAGTGGCCGTCATCAACGCGATCTTGATCGACAACATGAAGCCCTCGATGATCGGCGCATCGTTCACCAGTTCACCGTACCACTTGAACGAGAAGCCGGTCCAGGTGGTGACCAGCGGGCTGTCGTTGAAACTCAGCGCGATCAGCGTGACGATCGGCAGGTAGAGGAAGGCGAAACCCGCAATCAGCCAGCTGCGCGAGGTGATGTCGCCGGCGCGGTTCTTCATCGGCGCGCTCCCGTCGTGGTCTCGGCCTGGTACTTGTTGAACAGTGCCAGCGGCACGATGATCAGCAGGACCATGATGACTGCCACGCTGGATGCCATCGGCCAGTCATTGTTGGAGAAGAACTCATCCCATAATACGCGGCCGATCATGAGCGTTTCCGGGCCGCCGAGCAGTTCGGGAATGACGAACTCGCCCACGCAGGGAATGAACACCAGCAAGGCGCCGGCGATGATGCCGCCCCTGGATAGGGGCACGGTGATGCGCCAAAACGCCTGCCAGGGGCTGGCGCCCAGGTCGCGCGCCGCTTCGAGCAGGCGGATGTCGAGCTTGACCAGATTGGCGTAGAGCGGCAGCACCATGAATGGCAGGTAGGTGTAGACCATGCCTAGCGTCAGGGAAAACGGGGTGTTCATCATCTTGACCGGCTCGGCCAACAGACCGAGCGCGATGGCGATGTTGTTGAATACACCGTTGTCAGCCAGCAGCATTTTCCAGGCATAGACGCGCAGCAAGAAGGACGTCCAGAACGGCAGCATCAGCAGCATCAGCAGGCCCGGCCGGATCTCCGCGCGGCTGCGGGCCAGGAAGTAGGCGAATGGATAACCGATCGCCAGACAGATGACCGTCGTCAATCCGGCAAACCAGATCGACGACAGGTAGGCCCGCAAGTACAGGTCGTCCTCGAAAAAGATGGTGCGGTAATTGGTGAACTTGAGCTTGAGCTGCAACAGGCCGTCCTGCCAGGTCACCAGTTCGACAAAACGCACGCCATCGACCTCAGAGACGCTGATCTTGAAGACCACCGCGAATGGCAGCGCGAAGATCAGCAGCAGGAACACCATCGGCACACCGATCACGAAGCGCCGCCCCATGCGGGCCATGAACGCCTCCAGCAGGGTCTGCCAGGTGGATGAACGCATGATGGGCGCCATGTATGTTCCTACCGGGTCAACACCACCAGGTCACTGCCCCACCACCACACATGCACCGCCGAGCCATTGACCAGCCCCGCCTCGTCGTGACGAGCGTCATTCGCCTTGGTAACCTTGACCACGCTGCCGGACTCCAGCACCACGTTGTAGATGGTTTGACTACCCAGGTACGCCAGGTCGCGGATGGTGCCGCGTGCGCAATTGAAGCCGACTTCGACCGGATTGTCGTAGTCGTCGGAGCCCGGCGCCTGGCCCTGGATGCCGATCTTCTCCGGTCGGATCGCGACGTGCACTTCCATGTCGGCAGTGCCGGTGATACCGTGGCTGACATAGTGCCGACACTCGGGCGATTCGATGATCACGTGATCGGCTTCGTCCTCGACCACCCTGCCCTTGAACAGGTTGACGCTGCCAATGAAGTCGGCGACGAACCTGCAGTTCGGAGTTTCGTAGATGTCCCCGGGCCGGCCCACCTGCAGGATCTGGCCTTCGCTCATGACACCGATGCGCGTGGCCATGGTCATCGCCTCCTCCTGGTCGTGGGTCACCATGACGCAGGTCACGCCCACCTGGTGAATGATGTCCACCACCTCCAGTTGGGTGCGTTCGCGCAGTTTCTTGTCCAGTGCGCCAAGTGGCTCGTCGAGCAACAGGAGTTTGGGCCGCTTGACCAGGCTGCGCGCCAGGGCCACCCGCTGCTGCTGGCCGCCCGAGAGCTGGTGCGGCTTGCGTTTGGCGTATGGCGTGAGCTGAACCATCGCCAGCATCTTGTCTACCCGCAGTGTGATCTCGTCCTTGGGCAGCCGGTCCCGGCGCAGGCCGAAGGCCACGTTGTCCCAGACCGTGAGGTGGGGGAACAGGGCGTAGCTCTGGAACATCA
>JANOUM010000927.1:0-2046 GCA_031416855.1 Rhodoferax sp.
TCGCCCGTGCCGCCGCTCTGGTGCAATGCCAGCTGGGCCTTGAGGGCGTCGCCGGACTGCAACAGCACATCCACCATGGCGGCGTCGGGTTGGAGCTCGTGGCGGCGCAACTTGTCGAGCAGAGTTTCCATTTGGTGCGTCAGGCCGGCCACGTCGGCGAAGCCGAACGTGGCGGCGCCACCCTTGACCGAATGCGCGCACCGGAAAATGGAGTTCAGCGTCTCGTCATCGGCCGACTCGATGTCGATCCCCAGCAGCTGCTGCTCCATGCGTTCGAGATTTTCGCCGGCCTCCTCGAAGAAGATCTGGTGGAACTGGCTCAGGTCGATGCCGGCGCTGTCGTTGCTCATTGGTCACACTCCTGTTTGCACCGTGCGGTGCCTGGCCACTGCTGACGGCGATAGGTATACACGGCGGACCTCACCGCACAACTTTCTTGATCACTTCGATCAGTTTGGCCGGGTCGAACGGTTTGACCAGCCAGCCGGTCGCACCGGCGGCCCGCCCGGCCTGTTTCATCTGGTCGCTCGACTCGGTGGTGAGGATCAGGATCGGTGTGTTCTTGAAGTCGGGATGCTCGCGCAGGCGTCTGGTCAGGCCGATGCCGTCCAGCCGCGGCATGTTCTGGTCGGTCAGCACCAGGTCGAACTGGCGCTGGAGCGCCTTGTCGAACGCGTCCTCGCCGTCGACCGCCTCGACTACGTCGTAGCCGGCGTTCTTGAGCGTGAAGGACACCATTTGGCGCATGGAGATGGAGTCGTCGACGGCCAGGATTGAATGCATGGGGTGCTCCGGAAATGCGGTTGCGGTTGTCGGTAGGTTGCTGCGGTGGCGTCAGAACAGTTCGATCGACCCGGCATCCATTTCGGACTGGGTCACCGGGTTGGGGCGGTCTGGTGCCGGCTCGATCACGGCTGCACCTTCGTCGTCCTCGGCGAAAAGACTTCCGGCCAGCTGGTCGGCGCAGTTGCGCAGCCGCAACTGGGTGTGGTTGATGAGTTGCGAGGTCATGTCGTGGAACTGCAACGCGGTGACCGCGTTGTCGAGTTGCCCCTGGATCTCGTGGAGCACCGTGGCCAGCTCGCGTTCCGGGCTGCGCCGGCGGTGCTGGCTGAGCTCCCTGGACGCCGAGTGGAAACTCGCCAGCAGCACCTGGCAGGCATCGGCCAGCAGCACCTGCAGCCGCTGCAGGTCGTTGCCGGCGGCGATCAAATGGTCCTGGATGTCGGCGGCCACGACGAGCGGGATGGTCGAGACGGCAGCGGGCTCCGGCGACTCGTCGCGGGGGATGGGAGAGGTGCTTGGCATGGGTTTGCCCTGCACAGCCGGTTGGTCGCTGTGCCGGCGGAGCTGCGCAGACGCTCGATCAGCCTGGGTGCGATCGCTCCCAGGGGCAGGACTTCGTGTGCGGCGCCGGCGGCTATCGCCTCCTTGGGCATGCCAAACACCACACAGGTGGCCTCGTCCTGCACCAGGTTGAAGCTGCCCGCGTCGCGCAGCACCCTCATCGCGCGCGCGCCGTCCGCGCCCATGCCGGTCAGCATGACACCCAGCGCATTGGGCCCGGCCACGCGGGCGGCTGACAGGAACAGCACTTCCACCGAGGGCTTGTGGCGGTTCACCGGTTCGCCATCGGTGACGCGCGCCAGGTAGTTGGCGCCGGAGCGCTCCACGCTCAGGTGCAGCCCGCCGGGTGCGATGTAGGCGTGGCCCGGCAGCACGCGCTCGCCGTCGCTGGCCTCCCTGACACTGACGCGGCACAGGCCATCGAGCCGCGCGGCGTAGTTGCGGGTGAAGCCCGCCGGCATGTGTTGCGTGATCATCACCGCGGGCGCATCCGCGGGCAGGCCCATCAGCACCGCGCGCGTGGCTTCGGTGCCGCCGGTGGAGGCGCCGATGAAGATGATCTTCTCGGTTGACAGGCGTCCGATCGACGCCACCGCCGGCACGGGTGCCGCGCCGGCGGCGGTGATCCCGTGGCCGACTGCCGCGTGGGACTTGTGCACCTTGGCCGCTGCGGCAATACGCACCTTGGCGGTGATGTCC
>JANOUM010000928.1:0-3543 GCA_031416855.1 Rhodoferax sp.
GGAGCGGGTCGCGGTGAGCGACCCACCCAATCGCGCGTCGATCATGCACGGCGAGCCGCGTGAGTTGACCTATGCAGCGTTGCAAGCGGAGGCTGAATCGCTGGCGCGTCGGCTTGCCTGGCTCGGCGTAGCGCGCGGCGACGTCGTCGTCGTCCAACTGCCCAATATTGTTGAGTCGCTGGTCGCCTTCCTCGCCGCAGCCCGCCTCGGCTTCATCTACTCGCCGCTGCCGGTGCAGTACCGCGCCCACGAGTTGCGCCATGTGGTCGCCAAGGCAAGGCCGAAATTGCTGCTGACGGCGGCCGTCATCGACGGCCATACCCACGCCGCGATGGCGGCCGCAGTGGCCGCCGAGTACCCTGGTCTGCGCGTGCTAGCGTACGGCGACGAACTGCCGGACGGGGTGACGGCCATGGCGGCGGTCGCTGACCCCGGCGGCGAACTCGGGCCGCCCGCGGACGCGGCGACGCGCCTCACCGTGTGCTGGACCTCGGGCACCGAGGGCCAGCCCAAGGGCGTCGTGCGCAATCATCAGCGCTGGCTGTGCCTGGCCCAGGCGGTCCTCGACGCCGCGCGTCTGAAGCATGGCGCGGTGCTGCTCAACCCCTTTCCGATGGCCAACATGGCGGCCTTCGTCGGTTTCCTGCTGCCCTGGTTGAAGACCGGCGGCACCCTGTTGCTGCATCACCCATTCGCGCTGCCGGTGTTCGTCGCACAGCTGTCTTCGCGTCCGATCGACTTCACCGCTGCGCCGCCTGCCTTGCTCAACCTGATGCTGCTGCGCGAGGACGTCGCGCGCCAGGCCAATCTCGCCACCGTGCGCGTGATCGGCTGCGGCGGTGCGCCCTTGTCGCCGGGGATTGTGACGGGTTTCCGCGAGCGCTTCGGTATCGATATCGTGAACCTGTTCGGATCGAGCGAGGGCGGGTCACTGGTCTCGGGGCCTAACGACATTCTTGATCCGCATACTCGCGCGGTGTGCTTTCCGCGCTGGGGCGTGCCCGGTTTCGACTGGGCCTCGGCAATGGCTGCGCGCGTCGAAACGCGGCTGGTGGATGACGCCAGCGGCGAGGACATCGTTACCACTGGCCGACCCGGCGAGCTACGCTTTCGCGGTCCGGGCGTATTCGCCGAGTATTTCGATGCACCCGGAGCAACGGCGGCGGCCTTCGACGAACAGGGCTACTACCGCAGCGGCGACCTGTTCGAGATCGACGGCGAGCGCGGCCAGTACTATCGTTTTGTCGGCCGCTGCAAGGACCTAGTGATCCGAGGCGGTGTGAATATTTCGCCCGAAGAGGTCGAAGGTCTGCTCGCCGGCCATCCCGATATCGCCGAGGTCGCTGTCGTTGGCTACCCCGATGCGGTGATGGGCGAGAAGCTTTGCGCCATCCTGGTGCCCAAGGGGGAGAGCCGGCCGGCGCTGGAGGCGTTGCGCGCATATCTGCGCGACCAAATGCAGGTGGCGGAGTTCAAGTTGCCCGAACGTGTCGAGTGGTTGGAGTCCCTGCCGCGGAACGCCATGGGCAAAGTGCTCAAGCGTGAGCTGCGCGCACACGTCAGTTTGGCGCCGCCCTGACGGAGCGCCTGATCCGTCGATGCCACGGTCGCGTTGGCAACCGCTACATTCCCGATGTCTGCACGGAACAACCCGGGTTCTTTGCCTATCCCGGTTTGGCGCCTTACAGGCAGCGCTTCTAGCTCATCTTCCCGCAAGGAAAGGCAACGTCGAGCCGCGGCGCGTTTCAGCAGCCTTCATTTCGAGCTTCGCCACAGTGCGAAGATGTACCTCGTCCGGCCCATCAGCAATGCGCAGGATGCGACCCCACATCCACAGTGAAGCAAGCGGCGTATCCGGACTCAGGCCCATTGCGCCAAAGACCTGCATGGCGCGGTCGCACACGGCGGTCTGCACACTCGGAACCAACGCCTTGATCATGGCGATCTCCTTTGCCGCCGCCTTGGCGCCGTGCATATCGATCATCCAAGCCGTCTTGAGTACGAGCAATCGTGCCTGGTCAATCTCGATACGCGAACGCGCGATCCACTCTGCAACATTGGCGTGCTGGTGAAGGTAGCGGCCGAATGCCTTGCGTTCAGCAGCGCGCTCAGACATAAGCTCCAGCGCCAACTCGCATTGACCTATGGAGCGCATGCAGTGATGAATGCGCCCCGGCCCGAGGCGCGCTTGTGCAATCGCAAAGCCGGCACCCTCCTCGTGCACCAAATTCTCCGCGGGCACTCGGACGTCCCGAAACAGCAGTTCGCAGTGGCCTTCCGGGGTCGTGTGGTGCATCACCGGGATGTTGCGGAGAATTTCCAACCCTGGTGTGTCGAGCGGTACGATCACCATGCTATGCCGGCGGTGGGTCTCGCCGTCCGGATCTGTAACACCCATGACAATGGCAACCTTGCAGTGTGGGTGGGCAGCACCTGAGATAAACCACTTGCGGCCGTTAATCACGTAGTCATCGCCGACACGTCGAATTGCTGTTTGGATATTTGTGGCGTCCGACGAGGCTACGTCGGGCTCGGTCATTGCGAAGCAGGAACGTATCTGTCCGTCGAGCAATGGCCGTAGCCAGCGCTCGCGTTGCCCAGGCGTCGCGAATAAATGGAGAATTTCCATGTTGCCGGTGTCGGGCGCGCTGCAATTGAACACCTCTGAAGCCCATATCACGCGGCCCATGATCTCCGCCAACGGTGCGTACTCCAGATTGGTTAGCGCTTGGCCAGGTTCATCTGCCCTAAGCGCTGGCAAAAAAAGATTCCAAAGGCCTTCGTCGCGCGCCAGAGTCTTGAGATCCTCCATCAACGGTGGAAGCGCGCATCCGGCGGCAACCGAGGCGTCGAAGTCTGGAATCCTAGGTATAAGATAACGCTCCATGAAGGCGGTGACTTGGGCACGTAACGCCTCCACCTTGGCGCTGTAGGAAAAATTCAATTTAAATCTCCTTAATTACCTTTTGCGCTGATTCGCAAGAGGTTGCTTGCTATACTTGCCTAAGACAACCAATTATGGGAATTGCCCCGACAATGATGGCTTCTAGATCCAAAACCTCTGCAGTTCCAACAAACCGACCAGTGCGCCAGATACCGATAAATTCTGTGGCTCGAGCGTTGGTCCAAATTGGTGATCGGTGGTCTCTATTAATCATTGGTGCGGCCTTTTACGGCGTCCAGAGATTTGATGAGTGGTGCAAGAGCATTGGAATCGCCAGTAACATCCTTGCTGGCCGGTTAACCCGCCTTGTCGACATCGGCTGCTTCGAGAAGGTTCGCACTGGTGACGGGGGGCGATACATATACCGTTTGACCGACATGGGGTGCGACTTGTTTCCAACGGCCCTTATGTTCTGGCGTTTCGACCGTCTCTGGTCGCAGAAGCATTTGTCGCACCCGGTCAAGCTGGTGCATTCGGTTTGCGGTCAATCTATGACACCGTCCATCGTCTGCGGTGACTGCCACGGTGGCGTTGTGGCGCGGGATGTCCGGTTTGTCGATGGACCTGGTGCCGGCATGGAGGACATGCCACCGCCGAAA
>JANOUM010000929.1:0-3438 GCA_031416855.1 Rhodoferax sp.
GTCAACCTGAACCGCGAGACCGCGATGGCCTGGCTGGACTGCCACTTCCTGGGGCGCATGCGCCAGCTGCTGCAGACGCAACGGGTCGAAGCCGGCCTGCAGGTCGAGGCTGCCGATTCCGCCTACCGTGCAGCGCGCGGCCCGCAGGCCGATGTGTTTGCCGCTCGGCAGGGTGTGGCGCAGATCGACGACCGTATCTGGCAGACGGAGCGCCAGCTTGCGACGGCGCGCTCCAGGCTGGCGCGCTGGGTGGGGGATGAGGCCAGCCAGCCCCTGGCCGCGCCGCCCGACCTGGCCGACGTGGCGCACCACGCAGTCACCGCCGAAGGCCTTCTCGCGCAGCACCCCCAGGTGGCCCTGATGCTGCGCCAGGAGCAGATCGCGCAGGCCGAGGTCGAGGTCGCGCAAAGCAACAGAACTGCGGACTGGACCGTGGAACTGATGCTCAGCCAGCGCGGCCCGAGTTTCCCCAACATGATCTCGCTCAATGTCTCGGTCCCGCTGCAATGGGACCAGGCCAAGCGACAGGACCGCGACCTGGCCGCCAAGCTGGCCTTGCTGGAGCAATTGCGTGCGCAACGCGAGGAAGCGATCCGCGAACACCTGGGCGAGGCCCGTGCCTGGCTGCAGGAATGGCACAGCAACCGGGACCGTCTGGTGCACTACGACACGACCTTGCTGCCGCTGGCCGGCCAGCGCACCCAGGCCGCGCTCGCTGCCTACCGTGGCGGCGGCGGCCCGTTGCCGGCCGTGCTGGAGGCGCGGCGCATGGAAATCGATACCCGCATGGACCGCCTGCGCCTGGAGATGCAGACGGCAGGTCTCTGGGCGCAAATCAATTCTCTGGTCGCTACCGAAGCGCACATCGCCGCGCCCTCCGGCGCGGCAGCAAGCACCGGACAACAACCATGACGCTCCTGAAAACAGTGATGGCTCTGGCCGCCGCCGGCGTGTTGGCCACAGGCGGTTATGGCCTGTACGCGCTGGGCATGCGCCAGGGCATGGGCATGGCGGCACCGGCGGCAGCCTCCGCTGTGGCGGGGACGACCCCGGCCGCCAACGACGAGTCGGGCGAGAATGCCACGCGGCGCCATTTGGCGGCAGGTCTCAAGGCCGGGGATGTCGACCCCAGGGTCGGCAGCAAGATCCTGTTCTACCAGGATCCGATGGTCCCGGGAACCAAATTCGACAAACCGGGAAAGTCGCCCTTCATGGACATGATGCTGTCGCCGGTCTATGGCGACGGTTCCGGTGCCACGGACCAGGGCAAGGTCAGCGTGAGCGCACGCACCCAGCAAAATCTCGGCGTACGCACTGCCCCAGTGACCGAGGGAGTGTTGTCGCCCCAGGTGGCCGCGGTCGGGAGCATCGCCTTCAACGAGCGCGACCTGGCGCTGGTGCAGGCGCGCGCGACCGCCTATGTCGAACGCCTGCATGTGCGCGCCACCCTCGACCCGGTCGTGAAAGGCCAGCCCCTGGCCGAGTTATTCATTCCCGACTGGATTGCCGCGCAGGAGGAGTTCCTGTCAGTGCGGCGCATGCAGGGCGCCGATCTGGCATCGCTGGTGGATGGCGCACGCCAGCGCATGCGCCTGGTGGGCATGAGCGAGGCCCAGATCGCGCTGGTGGAGCGCAGCGGCCAGACCCAGGCGCGGATCACGCTGGCGGCGCCGATCGCGGGGGTGGTGACCGAACTGCTGGCGCGTGAAGGCATGACTGTGGTGGTGGGTTCGACGCTGTTTCGCATCAATGGTCTGGGCACGGTATGGGCGAACGCCGAGGTGCCCGAGAGCCAGGCGGTGTTGCTGCGCCCGGGCACGCGGGTGCAGGCCCGCAGCCCGTCCGCGCCCGGGATGGTCTTTAATGGCAAGGTGCAGGCGATCCTGCCGGATGTCAATCCGGCCACGCGTACGCTCAAGGCGAGGCTCGAACTGGCCAACCCCGGCCAGCGCCTGGTGCCGGGCATGTTCGTGCAGATGCAGTTCCTGGGCATGGCGGGCAAGAAAGCCCTGCTGGTCCCCACTGAGGCCGTCATCCAGACCGGAAAACGCAGCGTCGTGATGCTGTCCGAGCCGGATGGCAGGTTTCGCCCGGTGGATGTCGAGACCGGGCTTGAGAGCGAAGGCCTGACCGAGATCCGGCGCGGCCTGCAGGCCGGCCAGCGGGTGGTGGTGTCGTCCCAGTTCTTGATCGATTCCGAGTCCAGCCTGAAAGGCGTCGAGGCCCGGCTCAACGAGGCCCCGGCCGTTGCACCCGCCACACCCGCTGTATCGGCCGCAAAACCATGATTGCGGCGCTGATCCGCTGGTCGATCACCAACCGCTTTCTGGTGCTGCTGGCCAGCGTCATGGTCAGTGCCTGGGGCGTGTATTCGGTGCAGCGCACGCCGCTGGACGCGCTGCCCGACCTGTCGGACGTGCAGGTCATCATCCGCACCACCTATCCGGGGCAGGCCCCGCGCATCGTCGAGAACCAGATCACCTACCCGCTGACCACCACGATGCTGTCGGTGCCAGGGGCCAAGACGGTGCGCGGTTATTCGTTCTTCGGTGACTCTTTCGTGTACGTGCTGTTCGAGGACGGCACCGACCTGTACTGGGCCCGCTCGCGGGTGCTGGAATACCTCAACCAGGTGCAGTCGCGCCTGCCCGCGGCGGCCAAGGCGTCGCTCGGGCCGGACGCTACCGGCGTCGGCTGGATCTACCAGTACGCGCTGGTGGACCGCAGCGGCGCCATGGACATCTCGCAGCTGCGCGCGCTGCAGGACTGGTTTCTCAAGTACGAGCTCAAGACGGTGGCCAATGTGGCCGAGGTCGCAACCATCGGCGGCATGGTGCGCCAGTACCAGATCGTGCTCGACCCGAACCGGCTTGCCGCCTACCAGCTGTCCCATTCCCGGGTGGTCGATGCGATCAAGAACGCCAACCAGGAGAGCGGCGGCTCGGTGATCGAACTCGGCGAAGCCGAGTACATGGTGCGTGCGTCGGGTTACCTTCAGTCGCTGGACGATTTCCGCAAGGTGCCACTGATGACCACCGATAGCGGCGTGTCGGTGCGACTGGGCGACGTGGCGCGTATCCAGGTCGGCCCGGAAATGCGCCGCGGCATCGGCGAACTCGACGGTGAGGGCGAGGCGGTGGGCGGTGTGATCGTGATGCGGTCCGGCAAGAACGCGCTCGAGACCATCGCGGCGGTCAAGGCGAAGCTGCTGTCGCTGCAGTCCAGCCTGCCCCAGGGCGTCCAGAACGTGACCACCTATGACCGCTCCGGCTTGATCGAGCGCGCGGTGAACAACCTCGGCTTCAAGCTGCTCGAGGAATTCCTGGTCGTCGCGGTGGTGTGTTTCCTGTTCCTGTTCCACCTGCGCTCGGCCTTCGTGGCGATCATCTCGCTGCCGCTGGGCATCCTGACGGCCTTCATCGTGATGCGTTACCAGGG
>JANOUM010000930.1:0-3364 GCA_031416855.1 Rhodoferax sp.
AGCGGGTGAAGTCTGTGGCATCAAATTTGCCTGCCGAATCCGCGAGCATCCCGCCCGACACCTCCTGACACCTCCTGACGCCGTCCCACCCGCCTACTTGATCGACCCAAGCAACAACAATGACGACGAGACAACCCGGCATGACCACCCCCCGACTGCACTTGTCCGGCATCACCAAGCGTTACCCCGCCGTGGTGGCCAACAACGATGTGTCGCTGACGGTCCTGCCGGGCGAAACCCACGCGGTGTTGGGCGAAAACGGCGCCGGCAAGTCCACGCTGATGAAGATCATTTATGGCTCGGTCAAGCCCGACGCGGGCAGTGTGGTGTTCAACGGAACGCCGGTGCATATCCGCAATCCCCAGGAAGCGCGGGCCATGGGCATCAGCATGGTGTTCCAGCATTTCAGCCTGTTCGACACCATCACGGTGGCGGAGAACGTGTGGCTGGGCCTGGCCAAGACGCTGACGCTCGACGAGGTCACCCACAGCATCGCCGGCAAGGCGCAGGAATACGGCCTAGACATCGACCCTGCGCGACCGGTTCATACGCTGAGTGTGGGCGAGATGCAGCGCGTGGAAATCATCCGGGCGCTGCTGACCAACCCCCAGTTGCTGATCCTCGACGAGCCCACCTCGGTGCTCACGCCGCAGGCGGTGGACAAGCTGTTCGTGGTGCTCCGCAAGCTCGCGTCCGAGGGGTGCAGCATCCTGTACATCAGCCACAAGCTGCACGAGATCCGCGAACTGTGCACCGCTTGCACGGTGCTGCGCGGTGGCAAGGTCACGGGGGTGTGCCGGCCCTCCGAGGAGTCCAACGCGTCGCTGTCGAGGTTGATGATCGGCGCGGAACCGCCGCAACTCACGCACCGGGCGCAGAAACCCGGCGCGCCGGTGCTCCAGGTGCGCGACCTGAGTCTGGCGCGTGAAGACCAGTTCGGCGTCGACCTTCTGGGCGTGTCGCTGGAGGTGCGCGCTGGCGAAGTGGTGGGGATCGCCGGTGTTTCGGGCAATGGCCAGCGCGAACTCCTGTACGCGTTATCGGGTGAAGACTGCCGCGCAAGGCCGGGTTCGATCCGGCTGGGCGACGTCGATGTCGCTGGTTCGCATCCGGGCCGGAGGCGCAAACTCGGCCTGCATTTTGTGCCCGAAGAGCGCCTGGGACGCGGCGCGGTTCCCACCTTGAGCCTGGCGCACAACCTGCTGCTGACGCGCAACGAAGCGCTGTCGCGGGGCTCCGGCTGGATCAAGGTGAAGGCCTTGCAGGCGCAGGCGGCCGGCATCATCCGGCGCTTCAATGTCAAGGCCGGCGGGCCCGACTCGGCCGCCAGGTCGCTGTCGGGGGGCAACCTGCAAAAATTCATCGTCGGGCGCGAGATCGACGCCAACCCCCGGTTGCTGATCGTGTCGCAACCGACCTGGGGCGTCGACGTCGGCGCCGCGGCCCAGATCCGGGGGGAGATCCTCGCGCTGCGCGACAAGGGCTGCGCGGTTCTGGTGGTGAGCGAGGAACTCGACGAGTTGTTCGAACTGAGCGACCGCCTGCATGTGATCGCCAAGGGGCGCCTGTCCCCGTCGGTGATGATCGCCGACGCCACGATCGAAAAAATCGGCGAATGGATGAGTGGTCTGTGGCAGGCGGAGGCGCAGGCGCCCCATGCTTAAGCTGGAAGCCCGGCCACAGCCTTCGGCCTTCTGGAGCTACGGTTCGCCGCTGCTGGCGCTGCTGGTCACCGTGGTGATCGGCGTCTGCCTGTTTGTCGCCCTCGGCAAGGACCCGATCCGCGGCCTGGAGATGTTCTTCTGGCAGCCGATCCGCAACGGCTATGCACTGGGTGAACTGATGGTCAAGGCCACGCCGCTGCTGATCATCGCACTTGGCCTGGCGGTGTGTTTTCGCTCCAACGTCTGGAACATTGGCGCCGAGGGCCAGTACATCATCGGCGCGATCTTCGCCGGTGGGGTGGCCTTGCTGGCCGACAAGGGCACCGGTGGCTGGATCGTGGCCCCCGTGCTGCTGGCGGGTGTCGTTGGCGGCATGGCCTGGGCTGCCGTGACGGCGCTGTTGCGCGACCGGTTCAACGCCAACGAGATCCTGGTCAGCCTGATGCTGGTGTATGTCGCGGTGCAACTGCTGAGTTACCTGGTCGGCGGCCCCTGGAAGGATCCGCAGGGTTTCAACTTTCCCCAGACCAGGACCTTCGACGCTGCGACGCGGATACCGCGGCTGTTCGAGGGCTCGCGCGTGAGCATCGGGGTGGTGCTGGCGGTGCTGGGCGTGGCGGCCATCTGGGTGTTCCTGTTCCGCACCCGGGGCGGATTCGCCCAGCAGGTGGGCGGGCTGGCGCCAGCCGCCGCGCGTTATGCGGGTTTCTCGTCACGCCAGGCCTTGTGGACCGCCTTGCTTGTGTCGGGTGGCGCGGCCGGCCTGGCCGGTGCGCTGGAGGTGGCCGGGCCGATCGGGCAGCTGACCGCCTATGTGCCCGCCGGTTATGGCTTCGCCGCCATCATCGTCGCCTACGTCGGGCGGCTGCATCCGGTGGGCATGGTGTTCTCGGCCATCCTGATGAGCATGTTCTACATTGGCGGCGAGATGGCGCAGTCGCGCATGGGCCTGACCAAATCGCTGACCGGCGTGTTCCAGGGCCTGTTGCTGTTCAGCCTGCTCGCGTGTGACACGCTGGTGAATTACCGGCTGCGGCTGGGCCGTACTGGAGGCGCATGATGGAATCGTATTCGCTGCTGATTGCCGCCACCCTGAATGCCGGTACCGTGCTGGCGCTGGCCTCGCTGGGCCTGTTGATCAACGAAAAGGTCGGCATCGTCAACCTTGGCGCCGAGGGCATGATGTTGTGCGCCGCGATTGCCGGCTTTGCCGCGGTCGTGCACAGCGGCAACGACTGGCTGGGTTTTGCGGCCGGCATCGCGGTGGGGGCGTTGCTGGCAGCGCTGTTCGGTCTGCTGGTGATCTGGCTCAACACCAACCAATTCGCGACCGGGCTGGCGCTCACGTTGTTCGGCACCGGTTTTTCCGCCTTCGTGGGCACCGGTTATGTGCAGGCCAAGATCCCGGAGCGTCCCAGCTTCGGCATTCCGGGGCTGGCCGACATACCACTGATCGGCCCTGCGCTGTTCCGTCACCATCCGCTGGTGTACCTTACCGTGGTGCTCGCGCTGGCGCTGATCTGGTTCATGTACCGCACGCGCAGCGGCCTGGTGATGCGCAGCGTGGGTGAGAGCCCCGAGTCGGCCCATGCGCTGGGCTACCCGGTGCGCAGGATCCGGCTGTTGGCGGTGGTTTCCGGTGGCGCCTTGTGCGGCCTGGCGGGCGCCTACCTGTCGGTCATCTACACGCCGCTGTGGGT
>JANOUM010000931.1:0-7351 GCA_031416855.1 Rhodoferax sp.
GCGATGCCCATGGCCGCGACGCTTTTCGGCAGTTCGCCCGGCTGCATGCCACCCAGGCGTGCCAGCGCATTCATCATCGGTTGGCGCCGGCCCATCAGCTGCGCTGCGCCGGCGTCAGCGCGGAACTCGCGATGCCGCGAAAACCAGGCCACGACGATGGCCGCCAAGAAACCGAGCACGATGTCGAGCACGATGGTGGTGATCATGTAGGCGATGCCGGGGCCGGAGCGCTGCTCGTTGCCGCGGTTCAGGAAGCTGTCGACGGCATACCCGATGACGCGGCTCAGGAACACCACAAAGGTGTTCATCACGCCCTGGATCAGCGTCATGGTGACCATGTCACCGTTGGCGATATGGGCGACCTCATGGCCCAGAACGGCCTCGATCTCTTCCTTGGTCATGCCTTGAAGCAGGCCGGTCGACACGGCGACCAGCGCCGAATTCTTGAAGGCGCCGGTAGCGAATGCATTCGGTTCGCCGTCGAATATTCCGACCTCGGGCATGCCGATGCCGGCCTTATCGGCCAGCTTGCGCACGGTCTCGACGATCCAGGCCTCATCGGTGTTCTGGGGCTGTTCGATCACCCGCACGCCTGAGGTCCACTTGGCCATCGGCTTGCTGATGAGCAGCGAAATGATGGCGCCGCCAAACCCCATGATCAGGGCGAAACCGAGCAGTGCGCCCAGGTTCAAGCCATTGGCGGTCAGGAAGCGGTTCACACCCAGCAGGTTCGCAACAATGCCCAGCACGACGACTACGGCGAGGTTGGTCATTACAAAAAGCAGGATTCGTTTCATTTTTTCCTTTGACGTTGACCCGGTTCGACAGGGCTCACCCGATGGATGTTAGGGGCTTCGCCGCGAAAATCAAGATCGGCGGCCGGATTGCGCACAACATCTGCGGTTATTGCGCTGTGCGCAGCCGTGCCCGTGGCGGCCGGAAGACCTGCGCGTCGTCGTAGAAGTGCGGGTCTTCGTTGCCGGCCCACCATCCGGGTACACCCAGCACCGGCAGGTGGACATACGGCCGGTCCGTCAGTGCCTCGGGCGTCAGCGCGCTGGACAACCAGCCGTCCCAATCGGCCAGTGCGCCCAAACCGCCGGGCACCCGCAGCACATGGGCGGTGATCGAGTTGCGCGGTACCAGGAGCTTTTCCAGCAGGGCATGCCCGAACAACACCAGCCGGGAGAGTCGCCACGAGGGGCGCAGGTCGATGAAGACCCGCTGCCAGTTTTTTTCTGCCAGCGCATCCCACAGCGCATCAGGCGTTTGCAGCAGCGCCGCGTTCTCGTCGAAGACCGTCAGTGTGTCGCGAACCGCACCGCGAGTCGGACGGATGCCGTCCTGCAGGATATGCGCCGCCTGCAGGTGGTTCAGCCGGTGTTTGGTGACGGGAAACAGATGCCAGCACAAGCCGTTGAAAAAGTCATGCCACCCATCCCGTACCGGGCAACACGCCGTGTCGGCGATAAACTGCTCGTAGGCGACACCGGCCGGCAGGTCGGACTGCGGCACAAACCGCACCGGGGCCGGTGCGCACCGGTTCAATGCCAGCCGGAGCGGCAGGCCTTGCGCCATCGCGTGCGTGGTGCTTTGCCCGGCGGCACACCAGGGCTCCATCCAGGGGCGCGACCAGGGAACCGGATCAGTCGCCACCCCGGCGTCCGGCAACTGCCCGGAGAACCGCTCGTGCACCCGTCTGCGCATCGGCCTACTGCAGTTTCCAGTGCAGCGTCTGACCCGCACGCAAGGGTGTCAGGCTGGCGTCACCGAACTCGAAAGCCAGTGGCATCTGCCATTCTGTGCGCGTCAGCGTGATACGCCCGGTGTTGCGCGGCAGCCGGTAGAAGTCAGGCCCGTGAAAACTGGCGAACGCCTCCAGCCGGTCCAGCGCGTTCGCGCCATCGAACACCTCGGCGTACATCTCCATCGCGGAGAACGCCGTGTAACAACCGGCACAGCCGGCCGCGTGTTCCTTTAGCTGCGTCGCGTGCGGTGCGCTGTCGGTACCCAGGAAGAAATGCGGGTCCCCGCTGGTGGCTGCCTGCACCAGCGCCAGCCGGTGTGTCTCGCGCTTGAGCACCGGCAGGCAGTAATAGTGCGGGCAGATGCCACCGGTGAAGAGTGCGTTGCGGTTGTATAGCAGGTGGTGCGCGGTGATCGTGGCTGCCGTGTGTGGCCCGGCATCACGCACGTAGTGTGCGGCCTCGCGGGTGGTGATGTGTTCCATCACGATCCTGAGTTCGGGGAAGTCGCGTCGCAGGCCGGTCAGATGGGTGTCGATGAACACCGCCTCGCGGTCGAACAGGTCGATCTCGGGCGAGGTGACTTCACCATGCACCAGCAACGGCATACCGATGCGCTGCATGGCCTCGAGCACCGGGTAGGTCTTGCGCAGGTCGGTCACTCCCGCAGCGCTGTTGGTGGTGGCGCCGGCCGGGTACAGCTTGACGGCGACCACCTGGGCCGCCAAGCCGCCTTCGCGGGTGGCGTTGGCGCGCAGGATTTCGTCCGGATGCAGATCGTCGGTGAGGTACAGCGTCATCAATGGTTGGAAGCCCGATCCGGACGGCACGGCGGCGCGGATGCGCATTGCGTAGTCCTGCGCCGATACCACCGTGGTCACTGGTGGTTTGAGGTTGGGCATGATCACCGCCCGCCCGAACTGCGCGGCGCTGTGCGGCACCACGGTGCGCAGGGCCTCGCCATCGCGCACATGCAGGTGCCAGTCATCGGGGCGGGTGATCGTGAGGGAACTGGTGGCGCGGGTCGCGTGGTCGTCGGTCATGGAGGTGCCTGCGAGGCATTTCAGTGCGGGGGTGTTTGCGTCAGCAGGTAGTCCCACAGGGCCTGCGCGCTGCTCTTGATGGCGAGGGTTCGGGGTTTGGGTACGGTGGCCACCGGCTTGGGCGGGCGCGCCGCGCCTCTGGGGTTGTCGTGGTTCGCCGGCTTTTCGCGGTAGGCACGCACATCCATGGTGATCTGCATCGGCGCCATCCCGTCAGGCACGGCGCTCACCAGCCGCCTGGCGCGTAGTTCTTTCTTGACTGCGCTGTAGGGCAGGAAGGCGATGCCGTGCCCTTCGAGCGCCATCGCCTTGAGGCCTTCGGCCATGTCGGTTTCGTAGACCCGGTCGAAGTGGATCGGTGTACTCGACTGCTTGAGGATCAGATCGACCATCTGGCCGAGGTAGGCACCTGGCGCGTAACCCAGATAGGGCAGGGGATGGCCGACCCGGCCAGGCAGGCTGAACATCGGGGCGCCCAGGGCGTCCGGCCTGACATAGGGTGCTACCACCTCTTCGCCCAGGCTCACCATTTCGTAGCGGTCGGGGTCGAGCTGGAATGGCTGGGAACTGTGGTGGTAGGCGATCAGCAGGTCGCAGCTGCCCTCGACCAGCCGCAGCACGGCATCGTGCACGTTGAGGGCGATGAGGCGGCTCTTGATCGGGCCGAACGCCTCACGCAGGCCGGAGACCCAAGCCGGGAAGAACGTGAATGCCAGCGTATGTGGAACGGCGAACTCGATCACGTCCTGCGCCGCCGAGGTGTGGCCCCGCAGCATGGCCCGCGTGCTCTGCAGCGCCTGCAGCATCTCCAGCGACTGGTCGTACAAGGTCTCACCGGCCGGTGTAAGGCGTGTGGGATAGGAACTTCGGTCGACCAGGTCGGTGCCGGCCCAGGCTTCCAGCGACTGGATGCGGCGTGAAAATGCTGGTTGCGTCACGTGGCGCAACTGGGCCGAACGACTGAAACTGCGGGTTTCAGCCAGGCTCACAAAGTCCTCCAACCACTTGGTTTCCATGGGTGAATTATGCGGCCCGCAGGTGGCGCGAGGATCTGCTCACCATGGCAGAACCAGCCCCGCCGGGAAGACCCACAACAACGCGGCGGTCATCGTGACGTAGCGTGCGAACTTGCCGATCGCCATGTAGACGACGCACGGCCAGAGCGGAAATTTCAACCAGCCCGCGACGGCGCACAAGGGGTCTCCCACCACGGGCAGCCAGGACAGCAGGCAGGCTTTGGGGCCAAGTTTCTCCAGCCACCGCAGCGCACGCAGATGCGACGCCGAGTGGTGATACTTGTCCACGACCTGGTGCGCCCCATATCCCATGGCCCAGGTGGCGGCACCGCCCAGGGTGTTCCCGGCCGTGGCCACGAGGATAGCGGGCCAGAACAGCGCGGGGTTGAGCTTGATCAGTCCGAACACGGCGGGCTCCGAGCCCAGCGGCAGCAGCGTGGCCGACACAAAGGAGATGATGAACACACTGCTCAAGCCGTAACGCGGAAGCGCGAGCATCGATAAGAGGTGTTCGGTCCAGGCTTGCATGCGATGGCGCAGTATAGGCAAGGCTGGTCCCGCGGGCCGCGCACATTTCAATTGCTGAAATATTGGGCAGCTAGAATGGGCGGCGCCATTCGCAATCCCACCTCCCTACAGCCCCTTTGCCCTGCCTCCCGATCGCATGCACATCGGCCAGTTCGTCCTTCCCAATCGTTTCATGGTCGCCCCGATGGCGGGGGTGACGGACCGGCCGTTTCGCCAACTGTGCCGGCGTCTGGGCGCGGGGTATGCGGTGAGTGAGATGGTCACCTCGCGCCCCGACCTGTGGAAGACCCTCAAGACGTCGCGGCGCGCCAACCACGATGGCGAACCGGGCCCGATCGCGGTCCAGATCGCCGGCACCGAACCCGCGATGATGGCCCAGGCGGCGCGTTACAACGTCGAGCGCGGCGCCCAGATCATCGATATCAATATGGGCTGTCCGGCCAAGAAGGTCTGCAACAAGTGGGCCGGGTCGGCGCTGATGCAGGATGAAGACCTGGCCCTGTCCATCGTCGATGCGGTTGTATCGGTGTGTGCGCCGCTGCAGGTACCGGTGACCCTGAAGATGCGCACCGGATGGTGCCAGTCGCACAGGAATGCGGTGAGCATCGCGCGTGGGGCGCAGGCTGCTGGCGTGCAGATGGTGGCGGTGCATGGTCGCACGCGCGAGCAGGGTTACCGCGGCGAGGCCGAATACGACACCGTCCGCCAGGTCAAGGCGGCGTTGCAAATCCCGGTGGTTGCCAACGGCGACATCGACACTCCGGAAAAAGCGCGCGCCGTCCTGCAGGCCACGGGTGCCGACGCTGTGATGATCGGTCGCGCCGCCCAGGGCCAGCCCTGGATATTCCGCCATATGGTGCACTTTCTCGCGACCGGCACGCACCTGGCGCAGCCGTTGGTAGCCGAGGTGCGGCGACTGCTGCTGGATCACCTGGAAGACCACTACAGCCTGTACGGAACGCATATCGGCCTGCTTAGCGCCCGCAAGCACATCGGCTGGTATGCGCGCGGTCTGCCCGGGGGGGACAACTTCACCGACCAGATGAACCGGTTGACCGAATGCGCCACGCAGGCGGCTGCTGTGGCGGGCTACTTCGACACCCTGGGCCAGCAGATGGATCGTCTGCCGGAGCCCGGCACGCAGCGCCGAGGCGGTGCACTGACCACACCCGCGGAGACAGCACAATGAGCAAGAAGCACATCGAGGAGTGTGTGCGCACGAGCCTGGAAGGCTATTTCAAGGACTTGCGCGGCACCGAACCCGACGGCATGTACGACATGATGGTGCGCGTGGTCGAAAAGCCGCTGCTGGAAGTCGTCATGAATCAGGCTGACCACAACCAGTCCCGCGCCGCGCAGTGGCTGGGGCTGAACCGCAATACCTTGCGCAAGAAGCTGGTCGAACACAAACTGCTCGGCTGACCCACCAGATACCATGAACGCGCTTATTTCTGTCTCCGACAAGACCGGCATCGTGGAGTTTGCCGCTGCGCTGCAGGCCCTGGGCATCAAGCTCCTGTCCACTGGTGGCACCGCCGCCTTGTTGACGGCCCACGGGCTGGCGGTGACGGAGGTCGCCGACATGACGGGTTTTCCGGAAATGCTCGATGGCCGCCTCAAGACCCTGCATCCCAAGGTCCATGGCGGTCTGCTGGCGCGCCGGGATCTGCCCACGCACATGGCGGCGTTGCAGGCGCACGGCATCGACCTGATCGATATCCTGGTGGTCAACCTGTACCCGTTCGAGGCGACGGTGGCCACAGCCGGTTGCACGCTCGAGGACGCGATCGAAAACATCGACATCGGTGGCCCGACCATGGTGCGCAGCGCGGCGAAGAACTGGAAGGACGTGGCAGTCTTGACCGATGCTTCGCAGTACGACGCTGTACTCGCGGACTTGCGGGTTAGCGGCAAGGTGAGCGAGAAAACCCGATTCGGGTTGTCCGTGGCCGCATTCAACCGGATCAGCCACTACGACGGCGCGATCAGCGACTACCTCTCGGCGATCCAGGACGACGGCGGCCATGCCCTGTTCCCGGCCCAATCCAACGGACGCTTCGTCAAGCTGCAGGACCTGCGTTACGGCGAGAATCCGCACCAGCGCGCCGCCTATTACCGGGATCTGTATCCGGCGCCAGGCTCCCTGGTCAGCGCGCGACAATTGCAGGGCAAGGAACTGAGCTACAACAACATCGCCGATGCGGACGCCGCCTGGGAGTGTGTGAAGAGCTTTACGGCTTGCGCCTGTGTGATCGTGAAACACGCCAATCCCTGTGGTGTCGCGGTGGGCGCGGATACGCTCGATGCCTATGCGAAGGCATTCAGGACCGACCCGACTTCAGCCTTCGGCGGCATCATCGCCTTCAACCGACCGTTGGACGAGGCGACCGCGCAGCAGGTGTCGCTGCAGTTTGTCGAAGTGCTGATGGCTCCCGGGTTTTCAGACGCGGCGCTCGCTCTGTTCAAGGGCAAACCCAATGTGCGGCTGATGCGGATCGACCTGCCACCCGGTGGCGCCACTGCCTGGCAGCAGGGCCGCAATGCGGTGGATGTAAAGCGGGTCGGTTCAGGCCTGCTGATGCAAACCGCCGACAACCACATGATCGGTCCGGCGGACCTGCGGACGGTCAGCAGGATCCTGCCGACAGCAGCGCAGATGCAAGACCTGCTGTTCGCCTGGACGGTGGCCAAGTACGTCAAGTCGAATGCGATTGTTTTCTGTGCCGGTGGCGCCACGGTGGGAGTGGGTGCCGGGCAGATGAGTCGGCTCGATTCGGCGCGCATCGCCAGCATCAAGGCGCAACATGCGGGCCTGACGCTGACGGGCAGTGTGGTGGCCAGCGACGCGTTCTTCCCGTTTCGCGATGGCCTCGACGTGGTGGTGGATGCCGGGGCCGGTTGTGTCATTCAACCCGGCGGCAGCATGCGCGACGACGAGGTGATTGCCGCCGCCGACGAGCGCGGCGTGGCAATGGTGTTCACCGGGGTGCGCCACTTCCGCCATTGAGGCGCCGTGGGT
>JANOUM010000932.1:0-1618 GCA_031416855.1 Rhodoferax sp.
GAAAAACGCGTGCCGCGCATGTTCTACGACTATGCCGATTCCGGCTCGTGGACCGAATCCACCTACCGCGCCAATTCGGACGACTTCCAGCGCATCAAGCTGCGGCAGCGGGTGGCGGTCAACATGGAGAACCGCAGCACCGCCACCACCCTGGTCGGTTGTCCGGCCAGGATGCCGGTGTGCATCGCACCAGTGGGCCTGACCGGCATGCAGCACGCCGATGGCGAGATCCACGCAGCGCGGGCAGCAGAGAAATTCGGTATCCCGTTCACCCTGTCCACCATGAGCATCTGTTCGATCGAGGACATTGCCGAGAACACCAGCGCGCCGTTCTGGTTCCAGCTCTACATGATGCGCGACCGCGACGCGATGGCGCGCATGATCGAGCGCACGCGCGCCGCCAGGTGCAGCGCCCTGGTGCTCACGCTCGATCTGCAGGTCATCGGGCAGCGCCACAAGGACCTGAAGAACGGCCTTACGGCCCCGCCCCGCCCCACCCTGCGCAACATCCTCAACCTGGCCACCAAACCGCGCTGGTGCCTGGGCATGCTCGGCACCCGGCGCCACACCTTCCGCAACCTGGTGGGCCATGTCAAGGGCGTGAGTGACATGAGCTCCCTGGCGGCCTGGACCAGTGAGCAGTTCGACCCGCGCCTGTCCTGGGCCGATGTCGCCTGGGTGAAGGAGCGCTGGGGCGGCAAGCTGATCCTCAAGGGCATCATGGACGCCGAGGACGCCCGCCTCGCGGTGGCTGCTGGGGCCGACGCGATCGTGGTCAGCAACCATGGCGGGCGTCAACTCGATGGCGCCCCGTCAAGCATCGCCGCGCTTCCGGCCATCGTGGCGGCGGTCGGACACCAGACTGAAGTCTGGATGGATGGCGGCATCCGCTCGGGGCAGGACGTGCTCAAGGCCTGGGCGCTGGGTGCGCGCGGCACCATGATCGGCCGTGCCATGGTCTACGGCCTGGGCGCCATGGGCGAGGCCGGGGTCACCAAGGCGCTGCAGATCATCCACAAGGAGCTCGACGTGACCATGGCCTTCTGCGGCCACACAAACATCGCCAACGTGGATCGCGGTATCCTGCTGCCAGGTACCTACTGATTCAGCGCCGACGCTGCCTGGAGACGCGCCCCCTTCCATGCAACTCCCCGCCGCAGCCGCCTGGGCCTGGATCCCGATCGTCATCTGGGCCGCCTTCGCGCAGACCATCCGCAATGCCGCCCAGCGCACGCTGGTCGCCGATCTGGGCACGCTGGCCGCGACCCTGGTGCGCTTTCTGTACGGCCTGCCGTTCGCGGCCGTGTGGCTGCTGCTGGCCCACCAGTGGACCGGCACACCACTCGGCTGGCCGCCATTCGGCGCGGGTTACGGCGCCTGGCTGCTGCTAGGCGCCGGCGCGCAGCTGGTGGCCACTGCCTGCCTGTTGATGGCGATGAAGCAACGCAATTTCATCATCGGCGTCACGTTCTCCAAAACCGAAGTGCTGCAGGTCGGCATCTTCGCCACGCTGTTCCTGCAGGAGTTCCCCAGCCTGCTGTCGGGCATTGCGATGGTGGTGGCCACAGCCGGCGTGGTGCTGTTGTCGATACCCAAAAAACCGGTGCCCGGTGCGGCC
>JANOUM010000933.1:0-2707 GCA_031416855.1 Rhodoferax sp.
GCCGACAGCACCCACAGCATCTCGCACTGGGGCGTGGTCGGTGCGGCGATCAGCACCGAAGACGGCCGGGTCGGGTACGGCTTCACCGGCACCCACGCGCACCTGGCCAGTGACCAGTTGATTGCGCGCTGCATCGACACCTGCCTGGCGCCGCTGCTGCTGGGCGAGGATGCGCAGGACACACAACGGCTGTGGCAGATGGTGGCGCGGCATCCCGCCCTGCAGTGGGTCGGCCGCGCTGGCATCACGACGCTCGCCCACGCCGCAGTGGACATCGCCCTGTGGGACCTGCGCGCCAAGGCGGCCGAAGTGCCGCTGTGGAAACTGCTGGGTGGCCAGGTACACCCGCGCATGCGCGCCTACAACACCGATATCGGCTGGCTCAGCATCCCGGACGACAGCCTGGTGCGGGGCGCTGTCGCGGCGGTCGAGCAGGGTTTCACCGGCATCAAGATCAAGGTCGGCTCCACGGTGGAGCGTGATGTGCGTCGCCTGGCAGCGGTGCGCAAGGCGATCGGCCCCGGGGTCACCATGGCCGTCGACGGCAATGGCAAGTGGGATCTTGCCACCTGCCTGCGTTTTTGCCACGCGGCGCGCGACCTCGACATCTACTGGTTCGAAGAGCCGCTGTGGCACGATGATGTGCAGGGCCACGCCCAGCTGGCGCGCGCCAGTGCGATCCCGGTGGCGCTGGGCGAGCAGCTCTACACCACCGATGCGTTCGCGGCCTTCTTTGCGCAGCAGGCGATCCACTGGGTGCAGCCCGATGTGACGCGCATGGCTGGCATCACCGAGGTGCTGCGGGTGTGCGACAGCGCACACGCGCTGCGCCTGCCGGTGGCGCTGCATGCGGGCGACATGAGCCAGGTCCATGTGCATTTGTCGTATGCGCACCCGGCCTGTGCGGTGCTCGAGTACATCCCCTGGATCAAGCACTGCTTCACCGAGCCGGCGGAGGTGGTGCAGGGTCATTTTCGCCTGCCCGAGTTGCCCGGTGCCGGCACCACGCCAACGGCGCGGGCGCTGGCGGATTACCGCCGGGCGAGCGGCTGAGGAGCGGCACTGTGGCAGCGACCGGCGTGGCACCGGTGATCGTCGTGATGGGTGTCAGCGGCTGCGGCAAGAGCACCGTGGCGGCTGCCATCGGCCAGGCGCTCGACCTGCCGTTTCTCGAAGGCGACAAGTTGCATTCGGCCGCCAACGTCGCGCGCATGGCCTCCGGCACGCCGCTGACCGACGCCGACCGCTCCGGCTGGCTGGAACTGCTGGCGCAGCGCATCGCGCGCTCGCGCGCCGACGGCACCGGCCTGGTGCTGGCGTGTTCGGCGCTCAAGCGCGCCTACCGCGACGTGCTGCGCCGCGGAGCGAGCGACCTGGTGCTGGTGTACCTGCGCGGCGCGCCGGCACTGCTGGCCGAACGCACAGCCGCGCGTAGCGGCCACTACATGCCAGCGTCGCTGCTGGGCAGCCAGCTCGCGACACTGGAGCCGCCGCAGCCCGACGAGATCGCGGTGGATGCCGATATCGCGCAGCCGGTGCAGATTCAGGTTGCCGCTATCCTCGCCGCATTGCGACGGGTGTTGCCGCCCGCATGCGAGACTGTGGCTGTACTCCAGGACGCATTCATGACCCAGTTTTCCAAGACCGTGCTGTTCACCGATACCGACGGCCGAGCCCGCTTTCGCCAGGAGATGCTTGCATTGCCCGAAGGTTCTCCCCAGTCGATGTTGTCGCCGCTGTTTCCCTCTGCGGGCTTCCAGCTGCGCCACAGCCCGGTCGGGTTTCGCAGCAGCTTTCATTGCACCGGCGTGCCGCAATGGGTGTTCATCCTGCAGGGCCGCATGGAGATCGGCCTGCAGGGCGGCGAGTCGCGCGTGTTCGGCCCGGGCGAGCACTTCTACTCGGCCGACGTATTGCCGGCCGGAGCGGTGTTCGACCCTGTGGTGCACGGGCACTGGAGCCGGCAGGTGGGGCCGGATCCGCTGGTCACGTTGTTCGTGCGGGGTTGAGGTTCGTGGCGTTCCGACATCTTGCGGACACGCGCCGAATCAGTTGCCGCCCAAGGTGGTTGAATGACGACAAAGTGGCCAAAGCAGCCGCCCGATTGGGGCACGTGATTGGCTCCATAAGCAGCGTTTGCCGTCTGCCACCACAGGCAGCTACGGGGAAGTCAAGTTGCGATTGTTTGATCGCCGAGCAGGAGTCTTTAGAAGCGGGTAGCCCTCGGCGACAACCGGGCCCTTTGCAGGCAGGCTATTTGATCGCCGATCTGCGCGCAGAAGGATGGCCCGTGCGACTCTGAGGCCGAGATCCTTGGCCGTCTTGAGGTTGATGACCAGTTCAAAATTGGGGCGGTTGCTCGACCGGGATGTCGCGCGGATTGGCACCGCGCGGGATCAGCCGGCCGACATGTTTCTGCTACCCCCGCAATTTGATTAGCGGAGCGACTTTCTCAATCGTCGCCCAAAAAGCCGGCCAGGCAAAGTACGCGCTTTCAATCCGAGAGTTCGAGCCGCCTTTCAATCCGCTGGATGCGCTCGACCAGTGCGTCGATGCTGACTTGTTACCGCGCAAAGTCTCCCGCCGCAAGGGCGCCGTCACGTCGTACGCCCGCCATGGACGCGTCCAGATGGCTCAGACGCGCCTTGACATCCTTGAACTCGGCCTGCATGTCGGACCGCATGGCCGCAACGTCGGAACGCAGGCT
>JANOUM010000934.1:0-1968 GCA_031416855.1 Rhodoferax sp.
GTGGCATTCATCGATTGGGAGATGCCCGGGCAGGACGGCTGGGCCACCTGCAGGGCGATTCGCGCCCTCGGCGGCGCAGCCGGCACCCCCCGGCTGGTGATGGTCACGGCCCATGCCCACGATGCCCTGGCGCAGCGTGCAAGCACCGGGCAGGACCTGCCGGGCAGTTTTCTCGTCAAGCCGGTCACGGCGGCGATGTTGCGCGACGCCGTGGCGGGCAGCCACGGCGACAACCACCCGACGGGTCCGGCGGCAGCGGCGCCCGCGCTGTCGCCGCGCCTGCGTCTGCGTCTGCAAGGGATGCGCCTGCTGCTGGTCGAAGACAACCTGAACAACCAGCAGGTGGCGCGTGAACTGCTGGAAGCGGAAGGCGCGCTGGTGCATATCGCCAACCACGGCCAGGAGGCGGTCGCCGTGCTGGGCGCTGACGGCGACGCTTTCGATTGCGTCCTGATGGACTTGCAGATGCCGGTGATGGATGGTTTCGAAGCCACCCGCGCCATACGCCAGCAACCGGGCCTGGCCCGGATCCCCATCGTGGCCATGACCGCGAACGCCATGGCGAGCGACCGCCAGGCCTGCCTGGAGGCCGGCATGAACGACCACGTCGGCAAGCCGTTCGATCTGGACCACCTGGTGGCGGTGCTGCGGCGCCAGATCCACCAGGCGCCGGATGCCATGCACGGTGGGCCGGTGGCGCTGGCGCCAGGCCTGGAGCCGCTGGTGCAGGCCGCCGCCGAAGCCGCCGGTGTGGACCTGCATGCCGCACTCGAACGCATGGGCGGAAACCAGAGCGTCTACCTGCGCAGCCTGCGCAGTTTCGTGGCCGAACTCGCCACCTTCCCGGCGCAGTTGCAGCACCATGTCGAGCAGGCCGATGTCGCGGGCACCCGCCGGCTGTTGCACAGCGTGAAAGGCCTGGCCGCCACCCTGGGCGCCACCGCACTGTCGCGTGCCGCTGGCGCGGGCGAACGACAATTGGCCGGGTCAGCGGCCCTGACCGAGCTGGCGGACGTCGGCGTGGCGGCTCGAATGGCCATCACGGCGGCGCTGCCAGCCCTGGCCGGGCTGGTGCAAACCCTGGCCGCACCGGAGCCCGCAGCGGCTGCGGGCCCTGCCAGCGCGCTCGAAGCCTCGGCGCTGGCGCAGGCGCTGCACGCACTCGGCGCGCTGCTGACCAACTCCGACATGGCCGCCACCGATGCCATGGCGCGCCTGCGCCAGCAGTTCGGCCCGGCACTGGGCCAAGCCCTGAAGCCACTGGACGACGCCATCGATGCGCTCGATCTTTCCGCCGCCCTGACACTGTGCGCGCAATTGCGCGAGGAGCATTGCCAATGACAAGCACCGACATCATCCGGGCCGCCACGGCCCCTGCGCCGCTGGTGCATGCGGAGCTGCGCCCACGCCTGTTGATGGTGGACGATCAACCCATCAACGTGCAGACCCTGTACCAGGCGTTTGCCGCCGACCACCAGGTATTCGTCGCAACCAGCGGCGAGCAGGCCCTGGGCCTGTGCGCCAGCAAACACCCCGACCTGGTGCTGCTGGATGTGGAAATGCCGGGCATGGACGGGTACACGGTGTGCCGGCGCCTGAAGGCCGACGCCGCCACACGCGACATCCCGGTGATCTTTGTCACGGCCCACTCCGACGAAGCCGCGGAGACGCGCGCCCTGGACGCCGGTGCGGTCGACTTCATCACCAAACCGATCAACCCCAGGACCGTGCGCGCGCGGGTGAATACCCACCTGACGCTCAAAACGCAGTCCGACCTGCTGCGCCAGTGGGTCTACACCGACGGACTGACCGGGGTACGCAACCGGCGCTACTTCGACGAACGCCTGGCCGAAGAGGCAGGCCGCGCCCGGCGCTCGGGATCGGAGCTCAGCGTGGTGCTGCTGGACGTGGACTTCTTCAAGCGCTACAACGATCTGTACGGCCACCAGAGCGGGGACACCTGCCTGC
>JANOUM010000935.1:0-6016 GCA_031416855.1 Rhodoferax sp.
AGGCCTCATCGGGCGAAACGGTACTGGTAAGTCCTCCTTGCTTAAAATTCTGGCAGGGGGCGAGTCGCCGGATGACGGCTCCTTGCAACTGCAACAAAACATTCGGATGGCCTACGTTGCGCAGGAACCGTCACTCGACGAACTGGGCACGGTTTTTGAGGTGGTGAGCCTGGGCGTCGGCCCGACGATCGCCCTGATTAACGAGTACTGCCAGGGACATGGGGACCTGGATGCCCTGCAGGATGCGATCGAGGCACGGGACGGCTGGAACTGGGAGCAGCGTGTCAGTGAAACGCTCAACAGGCTGCGACTAGATCGTGCAACTCCCATCAAGGTGCTGTCTGGTGGCACCCGCAAACGTGTGGCACTGGCTCAGGCACTGGTCGGCAAGCCTGACGTATTGTTGTTGGACGAACCCACGAACCACCTTGATCTCGAGTCGATCGAATGGTTGGAGAATCTCTTGCTGGAGTTTGCCGGAAGCGTGGTGACGATCACCCATGACCGGGCATTCCTAGACCGCGTGGCTACCCGCATCGTTGAACTGGATCGAGGGCAGTTGCGGTCATACCCAGGAAACTTCTCACTTTATTTGATCCAAAAAGAGGAGCAGTTGCAGCAGGAGGCGGTTCTCTATGCGAAAGCCGACAAGTTGCTCGCACAGGAGGAAATCTGGATCAGTAAAGGCGTGGAAGCGCGACGCACGCGAAGTCAAAGCCGCATCAACCGGCTCGAAGAACTGCGACACCGTCGGGCCGTCCGCCGGGATACGGTGGGCAGCGTCCGAATGGACGTCGCTGCGGGGTCTTTGGGCGGAAAACTGGTTGCGGAACTCACGAACGTCACCCTGTCTTTCGGCGACAAGGTGATCGTCAAAAGCTTCACGACGACCGTGCTGCGCGGTGACAAGATAGGTTTGATTGGTGCCAACGGTGTTGGCAAGACGACGCTGCTCAAACTCATCTTGGGCGAACTGCAACCCGATTCCGGACGGATACGTCAAGGCGCGAATCTTCAGATCGCCTACTTCGACCAGTTGCGCAACACCCTCGATCTTGATGCATCGCTGGAGGACTTCATCAGTCCTGGCAGCGAATGGATAGAAATCGGCAACCAACGAAAACACGTCAAGAGCTACCTGGGCGATTTTCTGTTCTCCCCGGCGCGGTCGAATTCGCCAGTACGCTCCTTGTCCGGAGGCGAGCGTAACCGCCTACTATTGGCCCGGCTTTTCGCGCGGCCGGCGAATGTACTGGTTCTTGACGAACCGACCAATGACCTCGACATCGACACGCTGGAACTGCTCGAAGACTTGCTGCAGACCTACGAGGGGACCGTATTTCTGGTCAGCCATGACCGCACCTTCCTGGACAACGTCGTGACCAGTACAGTGGCGTTTGAAGGTGCAGGGAAATGGCGTGAATTCGAAGGTGGCGTCGAGGACTGGCTGGTTCAGACGGCCAGAATGCGCGCGCTTCAAGCGCCGACAAGCACGCCCACCGCCACGACGCCAATCGGTGCCACGACGAACCTCGTGAGAGCCGAGATCCTGGCACCTGCGCCGGCAGTGGCCAGCGCAAGGCTCAACACCAAGGAACAGCGCCGCCTTGACGGACTGCTGCATGCCATTGAAACACTGGACATCGAGCAGGCCGCCCTACGCGTGGAATTGACTGACAGCGGCCTGTATCTGCGGGATCCGAACCGCGCACGCCAGCTGTTTTCCCGGGATGCCGTCATCGAAGAGGAACTGCTGGCTGCAATGACCCAATGGGATACCCTGATGCACAAGCAAACAGGAGCGTAGATTGGAGTTCACATACCAGTTGCCGCAGCGACCGACCTTGGAGGTTCACCGGGCCGGCACCGGCGTGGGGGGCCAGCACACACTTTGGCGCCGCCTCAATGACGTGCCTTGCTCGGCGCCCAGACGCCCGTGCTCCGGTGACCCGGCGGACCAACCAAGCTAGCCGCACAACTACCACGCCGACATGCACGACGAACCGAACGACAGGCCCGTGGGGATATTGCATCTGGAGGATTCGGCCGTTGACCACGAACTGGTTTTGCGGTCCCTGCGCCGCGCCCAACTCGACTTCACAATAGATCGCGTCGAAACGCTTGAGGAATTCGATGCGATAGTGCGCGACCGGACATTTGACTGCATCGTGGCCGACTACCGCTTACGCGGCTTCACTGCCATCGACGCATGGGAGTTGATGAAAAAGCACGACAAATGCCCCCCGTTCGTTTTGCTGTCCGGTGCCATCGGTGAATCCGCCGCCGTCGCCGCGATCAAGTTGGGCATGAGCGACTATCTGCAAAAAGATGATGTCGGCAAACTGGCCCATACGATCCACCGTGCGATTGACATGCAGGAAACGCGCTTGGCCAAGGACCGGGCCGATGCAGAACTGGCCCGGTCCGAGCGGCGACTGGCGGAATTCGCCGAGCATCTGCAATCGACCATCGAGCAGGAGCGCGCCTCGATCGCGCGCGAAATTCACGATGACATTGGCGGGGCCTTGGCCGCCGTCAAGCTCGACCTCGCCTGGATCGGGCGCCATTTGTCGGACGCCAAGACGCTAAGCCACGTCAACGCTGCGACAGAAATGCTCCAGCACGCCCTGGGCGCCAGCCAACGGATTATGATGAACCTGCGACCCGCCATCCTCGACCAGGGGCTCGTCGCGGCAGTGGATTGGTTGGCCGCCGGGTTCGAACGGCGCACCGGCATCAAGACAAGCATCCAGTCCAGGCATACCGAGCGTGAGGTGTCCAAAGTCATTCAACTGACGGCCTATCGGACAGCACAGGAGGCTTTGACCAATATCTCGAAACACGCACGCTGCAATCAAGTGACAATCGACCTGACCGACAGCGGAAATGTCCTGACACTCGAAGTCAGTGACAACGGCCAGGGGTTTTCACCGTCGGAGATGGGCAAGCCCAACGCGTATGGCTTGAAAGGCCTGTACGAGCGCGCCAAGTCAGTGGGGGGCTGGTTGGACGTCAGCACCCGCGATGGCCACGGCACCTCGATCATCCTATCGGTGCCGCTGCCCGATGCAGCAGCGGCAAAGTCCAAGGACACATCTGAATGATCCGGGTAATTCTCTGTGACGACCATGCGGTGGTGCGCCGCGGAATTCGAGACACCTTGGCCGACGCAGCCGACATAGAGGTCGTCGCCGAGGCCGCGAGTTATGCAGAAGTCCGCGAGGTGCTGCGCAATACGCCATGCGACGTACTGGTACTGGACCTTAGCCTGCCCGGCCGGGGCGGGCTCGAAGTACTTGCAAGCCTGAAGGACAGTGACCTCGCGGTGCGTGTGTTGATCGTGTCGATGTATCCCGAGGACCAATACGCCATCCGGTCTCTTCGCGCCGGCGCCCAGGGTTACGTGAACAAGGCTGGCGACCCGGTCGAACTGGTTTCGGCGGTACGTACTGTGGCGCAGGGCAGGAAGTACGTCAGCACGGCCGTCGCGCAAATGCTGGTGGACAACCTGCATGCACCGACCAACGAACTGCTGCATGCGTCCCTGTCCGAGCGCGAATTGCAGACCTTGCTGAAGATCGCTTCGGGCAAGCGGCTGGCGGATATCGCGACGGAGTTGATGCTGAGCCCGAAGACAGTGAGTGTGTACCGTTCGCGGGTGCTGGAAAAGCTCAAGCTGTCGAACAACGCGGAGCTGACTGTTTACGCGATTCGCAACAACCTGGTGTAGCCATCGTCAGCGACGCGCGAACATCTCCATCATCTGTTCCATCAGCGCCGCAAACGGCTGGTCGAGCATCGGCAGCGTGGCGGCCACCCCGATCAATCCC
The DNA here is from genome assembly GCA_031416855.1 of Rhodoferax sp. Taxonomy (GTDB): domain Bacteria; phylum Pseudomonadota; class Gammaproteobacteria; order Burkholderiales; family Burkholderiaceae_C; genus CAISIP01. The sequence continues at coordinate 3,831 of JANOUM010000935.1, forward strand.
ACAGCCAGCGTCACGGGAAAGCCCACCGCAAAGATGTTCATCTGGGGTGCGACACGGGAGACGATGCCCAGCGCAAGGTTGGCAAACATGAGCATCGCGACGACCGGCAGGGCGATCCAGAACGCACTAGCAAACAATTCCGCACCCAGGGTCTGCAGCTTCATCGATGCCAGCGCCTGGAGGAAATTCTGATCAACCGGGAACGCGGTGAAGCTGTGGACTACCGCCATGATCACCATCAAATGTCCATTGAGCGCCAGAAACAACAGTGCCGCCATATTGGCATAGAACCGGCCCATGGCACTGGACTGCGCACTGCTGGCCGGGTCGAAAAATGCAGCAAATCCCAGTCCCATTTGAAAGCCCACGACCTGGCCGGCCAATTCGAACGCAGCAAACACCAAGCGCACCGTGAACCCGATCGCCAGGCCAATGCCGACTTGTTGGACCACCGCGCCAAATGCCCCGGGGCCGTTGATGTCGATCGTCGGCTGGTTCGGCATGCTGGCCTGCGCGGCAAACGCAATCAGGAAGGCCAGGCCGATCTTGGCCCGCAATGGAAACGCCCTGGAAGAAAAGACCGGTGCTGCGGTGAACACCGCCAGAACCCGCAGAAACGGCCACAGAACCGGCGAAACCCACGCCAGCAATTGGGCTTCGGTCAGGGAAATCACGAGCCCGTACCCGTGTCAGATCAGCGAGGCCGGGATCGATTCGATGGACCGGCGGATGTAGTCAATCAGTACGTTGAGCATCCACGGGCCTGCAAGGGCGAAAACCACCACCGCAGCCACCAGTTTTGGAATGAACGTCAGTGTCGCCTCGTTGATCTGGGTCACGGCCTGGACCAGGCTCACCAGCAGGCCGACGACCAGCACCACGCCCAACACGGGCGCCGACACCATCAGCAGGGTCAACAGGGCCTCCTGGCCCATCGTGAGCACCATCTGCGCATTCATCGCCCGGCCTTCAGTTCACGAAACTCGCGGCCAACGAGCCAATCAGCAGATTCCATCCGTCTGCCAGCACAAAAAGCATCAGCTTGAATGGCAACGCCACCAGCACCGGGGACAGCATCATCATGCCCAACGACATCAGCACGCTGGCCACCACAATGTCGATCACCAGGAACGGAATGAAGATCATGAAGCCGATCTGGAACGCCGATTTCAGCTCGCTGGTCACGAAGGCGGGTACCAATACGCGCATCGGCACGGTCTCGGCCGTCGAATTGGGCGGCAGTTTGGCTAGCCGCACAAAAAGCGCCAGGTCGGACTGCCTGGTTTGCCGGCTCATGAACTGGCGCATCGGCGCTTCCGCCTTGTCCAGCGCCTGCTCGAAGGCCATCGCATTCTTGCTGTAGGGCAGGTACGCATCGTTGTAGACCTTGTCCAGCGTGGGGCCCATGACAAAGAAAGTGAGGAAAAGGGACAGCCCAACGATGACCTGGTTGGGGGGCGATGACTGCGTCCCCAGGGCCTGGCGCAACAGCGACAGCACGATGACGATCCGCGTGAAGCCCGTCATCATCAACAACACCGCCGGAAGAAAGGACAGTGCGGTGAAGAACAACAGTGTCTGCACCGGCACCGAGAAGTTGACTCCGGACGGGCCGGTTCCCACCAGCAGGGGCAACTGGCCCGCCGTCTGTGCGGATGCCAGGCCGTGGGCCACCAGAGCGGCGGTGCCGACCACCATGTGCGCGGCGCTGGAACAACGACGGCGGAACGAAATGGTCATCACAGGTTCATCGGCTCATGGGTAGACGGCCCTGCCGCCATGGCAACTCCGTCAGATGGTCGGGTTGCGGCGATCGGGAACGTATACAGGCAGGAGATCGACTGTTGCGTCACGCCCAGCACCAGGCAGATCCTGGCATCGCCGGGGCCTACCTCGACCGAGACAACCCGTTGCTGTGGCCCGACCGCGACCGCTGACAGCACCCGGCTGCCTGCACCCGCCATCATCGCGCTGTTTCCGACCCGCGACTGGACCCATTTGATGCCCATCGGCACCAACGCCAATAGCAGGACGAAACCCGCCAACCACAACAGGGACTGCGTCATCGCGGCACTAGCCCTTGTTGATGCGGCGCAGCCGCTCGGACGGTGTGACGACGTCGGTCAGGCGGATCCCGAATTTGTCATTCACGACCACCACCTCTCCTTGTGCGATCAGATAACCGT
>JANOUM010000936.1:0-1907 GCA_031416855.1 Rhodoferax sp.
CGCAGCCGCGACCAATACGGCCTCCAATAGCGGCCCCTCCGCCACCAACGCGGCCGGCTCGGAAGACCGGTTCCTCAAGCTGCTGGTCGCCCAGCTCAGCAACCAGGACCCGATGAATCCCATGGACAACGCGCAAATGACCTCGCAGATGGCGCAGATCAGCACCGTCACCGGCGTGCAGCAGACCACCCAGGCCATCAAGGAACTCTCGGCCCAGCTGGCGTCGATGCAGATGCTGCAAAGCAGTTCGCTGCTCGGGCGCAGCGTGCTGATTGAAGGCAACCAGCTGGCGGTCAAGGATAACCAGGCATCGGGCGCGGTCGATCTGCTGGCCGCGGCCGACAGCGTCAAGATCGAAATCCTGTCCGCAGGCGGCAAGGTGGTGGACACGATCGACCTCGGCGCACAGGCAGCCGGCCGCCACCTGTTCGACTGGAACGCGACCGGCAAGACGGCCGGCACGACGATGGCCTACCGCGTCACCGCGACCCAGGGCGACAAGGCGGTCGGAACCACCCAGCTGGTACGCGACAACGTGGTCTCGGTCAGCAACGACAACGGCAGCATGAACGTGCAGTTGCGTGGCCTGGGCAACACGGCCTACCACAAGGTCAAGTCCATCCTCTAACCACTTCCCGCTGCATTTCATTGCCCGCACTCTTTCCAGGAACCACACCATGTCATTTCAAACCGGTCTTTCGGGTCTGAACGCCGCCAGTCGCAATCTGGACGTCATCGGCAACAACATCGCGAACGCCAATACGGTCGGCGCCAAGGTGGCGCGCGCCGAGTTCTCGGAGATCGTTGCGGCCTCCACCATCGCCGCCACGGGACGCACCGAAGGCATCGGTGTCGAGGTGGCCACGGTGTCGCAGCTGTTCACCCAGGGCAGCGTCAACGTGACCGGCAGCCAGCTCGACCTGGCCATCAATGGCGCCGGCTTCTTCCCCCTGACCCAGGTCGACGGAACACCGGCCTACACCCGGGCCGGCGAATTCAAGCTCGACAAGGTCGGTAACATCGTCACCAACGCGGGCGCCAACCTGATGGGTTACCCCACCAGCATCACCGGCGTGCCCACCAGCAGCACGCTGCAGCCACTGCAACTGCCCACCTCGGTACCGATCGCGGCCAACCTCACCACGGCCATCTCGGCCGAGTTCAATGTCGACTCGCGCGCCGTGGTGTGGGATTCGGTCCTGCCGACCATCCCGCTGACCACCTACGGTACATCCATCACCGTGTACGACTCGCAGGGCGCGGCGATCGGGCAGCCCCTGTACATGCGCAAGACCGCCAACGACACCTGGGAGGTGTTCACCGACCCGACCAGTGCCGCCACCGCCGCCGCCTCGGTGGCCGCCACGCTGAATTTCGGCGTGAACGGCGCGCTGTTGTCCACCGTGCCGGCGCTTCCGACCGTCAGCGTGACCTCGCCCAATCCCACCATCGGCGTCTTCACGCCCACCCTGGACATCACCGGCGCCACCCAGTTCGCCACCTCGTTCGCGGTCTCCGACCTGACCCAGGACGGTTACGCGCCGGGTGATTTCGTGGCGCTCAAGATCAATGACAACGGCACCGTGATGGCCACCTATTCGAACGGCCAGAGCCAGGCGGCGGGTCAGGTCGCGCTGGCCGACTTCCGCAACGTGCAGGGCCTGCGCCCTTCGGCCAACGGCACCTGGGTCGAAACCGTGTCCTCGGGCCAGCCGGTCCTGGGGTCGCCCGGTACCGGCAAGTTCGGCGCACTGCGCGCCGGGGCGCTGGAAGAGTCCAACATCGACCTGACCTCCGAGCTGGTCAACATGATGACCGCGCAACGCACCTACCAGGCCAATGCGCAGACCATCAAGACGCAGGACCAGGTGCTCGCCACCCTGACCAACCTGCGCTGAACCCGCCAC
>JANOUM010000937.1:0-3364 GCA_031416855.1 Rhodoferax sp.
AGCAGGTGGTTGCATTTTCCTTGCCGGCGTTCGGCGAAGTCGCGCGCGGCGACACACCGGGCACGGATGTCGGCGGTGCTCTCGCCGGGGGCCTCGCGCAACAGGTCGCCGGGGGCGATGGCCGGCACGTCCACATGCAGGTCGATGCGGTCCATCAACGGGCCACTCAGGCGCCCCTGGTAACGCGCCACCTGATCGGGGGTACAGCGGCAGGGTCTGTGGGTCGCACCGAGGTAGCCGCACGGGCAGGGGTTCATCGCGGCGATCAACTGGAAGCGCGCCGGGAACTCGCAGCGCCGCGCCGCGCGCGAAATGGTGATGGTGCCTGTCTCCAGGGGCTCGCGCAGCGCCTCCAGCGCGGCACGGGCGAATTCTGGCAACTCGTCGAGGAACAATACGCCATGGTGGGCCAGTGAGATCTCGCCGGGCCGCGGCGGCGAGCCGCCGCCCACCAATGCCACGGCGCTGGCGCTGTGGTGCGGGCTGCCGGTAGGGCGCTGGGCCCAGCGGGCCAGTGAGAAACGTCCCGCCAGGCTGGCGACTGCGGCACTTTGGAGCGCCTCCTCGACCGACATGGGCGGTAGCAGCCCGGCAAATCGGTGCGCCAGCATCGACTTGCCGGAACCGGGCGGTCCGGTCATCAACAGGCTGTGGCCACCAGCTGCCGCGATCTCCAGTGCGCGTTTGGCTCCACGGTGGCCTTTCACATCGGCCAGGTCGTCGTACTGCTGCAGCGCCGCCGGCGTTGCCGCCTGCACAACGCTCCATCCCGGCCCGGGTTCCGATGGTGCGACGTCGCTGGTCAGTGGGAGAAAGTGGCGCACCACGTCGAGCAGGTGCCGTGCCCGGTAGACGTGCGCGCCCGGCACCAGCGCCGCCTCCTCGGCGCTTTGGGGCGGCAGTACCAGGCGCGTGAGCACCTGCTGCGCATGTAATGCGAGGCTCATCGCCAGCGCCCCGCGGATCGGGCGTAGTTCGCCGGACAAGGACAACTCGCCGGCGAACTCATGGCCGACCAGGCGCGCTGCATCGACCTGTCCGCTGGCGGCCAGAATGCCCACGGCGATCGGCAGGTCGAAACGACCCGAGTCCTTGGGCAGGTCGGCCGGGGCCAGGTTGACGGTGATTTTTTTGTTGTGGGGAAACTCCAGCCCGGCATTCTGGATCGCCGAGCGCACCCGTTCACGGGCTTCCTTCACTTCCACATCGGCCAGGCCAACCAGCGTGAAACTCGGCAGGCCGTTGGCCAGGTGGACTTCGACCGTGACAGCTGCTGCTTCAAGCCCGAGCAGCGCCCGGCTCTGCACCAATGACAAGCCCATGGTTGGAATTCCTTTGTTTGGTGCGTCGGTGCTTGACGTCACGCCGATCGCGCACCGATTTGGTGCCAGTGCTGGTGCTGCAATTGCGCGTGTGCGCTTCAAGCCTGCATTGGTGCACAGCATGGTCCGCTTGCGCATCCTGCATAAGGTGGGGGCTGGTGGCACGGTCTGTGCATCGAGGCACCGTGTATCAACTGAAGCTGGAGAAACCCCCGATGCGATTCAAATCCCTGACCCTGCTTGGCGGCGCACTGCTTGCCAGCGGCGTGTTCACCCAGGCCCTGGCTGCGGAGCCGGAGTCGACCCTCGGTTTCAACGTTGCGGCAACCACCGATTACCGCTATCGCGGAATCTCCCAGTCCCGGCTCGACCCGGCCATTTCCGGCGGCGTGGACTATGCGCACAAGAGCGGTTTTTATGTCGGCGCCTGGGCTTCGTCGATCAAGTGGATCAAGGACGCGGGCGGCAGCGCCGATGCGGAAATCGACCTGTACGGCGGCTACAAAGGCAGCGCTGGCAGTGTCGGTTATGACGTCGGCCTGTTGACCTACCAGTATCTCGGCCACAATCTGGGCATCAGCCCCAACACCACCGAACTGTACGGCGCGCTGACGTTCGGCCCTCTCACCGCCAAATACTCCCACGCGGTTACCAATACGTTCGGGTTCGCCGGCAGCGAGAACAGCGGGTACCTGGACATCAGCGCCTCGTTCGACCTCGGCAAGGGCTGGAGCGTCGTCCCGCACATTGGCCACCAGCGCATCGCCGGCGCCGGCAATGGGATCTTTTCCTACACCGACTATGCGTTGACCCTGAACTACGACTTCGGCAACGGGCTGACTGCCAGTGCCGCCGCGATCGGCTCGGACGCCAAGAAAACATCCTACTTCACGCCCTCCGGCAAGGCCACCGGCCGCGACGGCCTGGTCCTCGGCCTGAAATACAACTTCTGAACAGGAGTCCAGCATGAAACTGGTTGCAGCGGTTATCAAACCATTCAAGCTCGACGAGGTACGCGAAGCCCTCTCGGCGATCGGTGTGCAGGGGATCACGGTCACCGAGGTCAAGGGCTTCGGGCGCCAAAAAGGCCACACCGAGTTGTACCGCGGCGCGGAATACGTCGTCGACTTCCTGCCCAAGGTCAAGATTGAAGCCGCCGTGGCGGACGATCTGGTCGACCGAGTCATCGAAGCCATCGAATCCGCAGCCCGCACCGGCAAGATTGGTGACGGCAAAGTGTTTGTCTACGACCTGGAGCAAGTGGTGCGAATCCGCACTGGCGAAACCGGAAAGGAAGCCTTGTGAAAAAACTAGTGATCTCCCTCGCGCTGGGCCTGGGTCTTGTGTTCGGCGGCACCACCGCCATCGCCCAGACGCCAGCCGCGCCGGCGGCATCCGAGGCCACCGGCGCAGCAGCGGCTGCGACGCCCGCAGCGGCCCCTGCGGTGGCAACTGCAGCCGCAGCGCCGGCCGCGGCGGCGACTGCGCCGACCCCGGTCCCCAACAAGGGTGATGTGTCCTGGCTCATCTTGGCCACGCTGCTGGTCATCATGATGTCGATTCCCGGCCTGGCTCTGTTCTACGGCGGCCTGGTGCGCAGCAAGAACATGCTGTCGGTGCTGATGCAGGTGTTCGTCACCTTCTCGATGATCGTGGTCCTCTGGTGCCTGTACGGCTACAGCCTGGCATTCACCGAAGGCAACCAGTTCATCGGAGGCCTCGACCGGCTGTTCATGAAAGGCTTGTTCGATCCGGCAAAGGGTGAGTTCACGATGGCCGCGACCTTCAGCAAGGGCGTGGTCATCCCCGAACTGCTGTTCATGGCGTTCCAGGCGACCTTTGCTGCCCTCACCTGCTGCCTGATCGTCGGCGCCTTTGCTGAACGCATCAAGTTCTCGGCCATGCTGCTGTTCATGGTGCTGTGGTTCACCTTCAGCTACGCGCCGATCGCCCACATGGTGTGGTTCTGGATGGGTCCGGATGCCTATGCCTCCAAGGAACTGGTGGAAGGGCTCAACGCCAAGGCCGGCATGATCTGGCAA
>JANOUM010000938.1:0-1890 GCA_031416855.1 Rhodoferax sp.
AACTGCACGCCGTCGGAAGAGAACACGCGCAAAGGCAACTTCGGGCGGTAGTCCGTCAGGCTGCTGATTTCCGGCAAGTTGGGATACGCCACCGCCAAGGCCAGCCCCACCAGAATCAGAATCGAGACAAACGCTGCCGCCAACAGCCCCAGAACCCACGCCGCGCCGCGGCCCAGAGTTCGTGACCACCCTGCCACAACTGCCGCAGGGGCAGGCGCAGGGGAATCGGATGAAATTTTTGGCGGCACGGGATTGCTCATGGGTATCCCGGCTAACGGGTCCAATCGATTATAGGAAGCCCGGCCTGAAGGAACCGAGCACCCAGTTGCTAACCGTCCACGACCATGGCTGTGACTTTCTCCACAAGGCACAGGGCCGTATTCGGGTTGCCCCGTGCCGAGGGCTCGCGCGTTGTTTCAACTGCTGCAACTTGCGTCAACCATTGGCAACGTTTAGGGACACTGTCATCCCGTTTTTTCGTTGTTGCTCAAGGGCTTTACTGCTAGCATTGAAGTAACTTCTTAACAAGCTCAGGGTCGGTATCAGGTGATTTCTGAGCAGTTTCGTGAGCGGTTTGGTGAGCACTTTTTCGGGTGCCTATCACCGCAGCGCATCATGGCCAAGGAGTAGGTACTTTGGGATTTCTGGACGCATTGCTCGGCCGCAAGCACCCCCCTGTGATCGGGTTGGACATCAGTTCTTCCAGCGTCAAGCTGGTGGAACTGGATCAAACCGCCACGGGCGAGTTCGTACTGGAGCGGTTCGCTTCCGAGCCGTTTGAAAAAGGCTGGATCACCGACGGCCAGATCGAAAAATTCGACGAGGTGGCTGCCGCCGTCAAGCGCGTGCTCTCCAAGAGCGGCAGCAAGACGCGCCACGTCGTCATGGCCATGCCGCAATCGGCCGTGATCACGAAGAAGATCATGTTGCCCGCCGGCTTGCGTGAAGAAGAAATGGAATTGCAGGTCGAGTCCGAAGCCAACCAGTACATCCCATTTTCGCTCGACGAAGTGAGCTTGGACTTCTGTGTCATCGGCCCAAGCCCTACGTCGGCAGGCGACGTCGAAGTGCTGATCGCTGCGTCCCGCAAGGAGCGTGTGCAGGACCGCCAGGGCCTGGCCGAAGCCGCCGGCCTCAAACCCGTCGTGTTGGACATCGAATCGCATGCCTCGCGCATGGCCATGAGCCGTGTCGTTGCCGCGCTACCCAACGAGGGCCGCGACGCGCTGGTCGCACTGTTCGAGATTGGCGCCGACACCACGAGCCTCAAGGTGCTGCGCGACGATGAAATGCTCTATGACCGCGACCAGGCCTTTGGTGGCTCGCAGCTCACACAGTTGATCTCGCGCCAGTACGGCTTTTCCTTCGAAGAGGCCGAAGCCAAGAAGCTCTCGGGCGACCTGCCCGAAGATTACGAAGCGGCCATCCTCGGGCCCTTTGTCGACAGCTTGTCGCAAGAAATTGGCCGCGCGCTGCAGTACTTTTTTACGAGTACGCCGCACCACAAAGTGCACTACGTGATGTTGGCCGGCGGCACCGCCACGCTGCCTGGCCTGAAGGAACGGGTGACCGACCTCACGGGCTTTGCGTCGAGCGTGGTGAACCCTTTCGAGAACATGCAACTCGGTTCAGCGGTGCGTGAAAGTCGGGTGCGCCGCGAGGCACCCTCCTACCTAACGGCTTGCGGGCTGGCGATGCGGAGGTTCCTCCAGTGATTCTGATCAACCTGCTGCCGCACCGCGAGGTCAAGCGCAATCAGCGCAAGCGCGCATTTTTCATCGGCCTGGGTGCGAGTGTGCTGGGTGGCGTGGCCATCGTCGGCATCTGGTATTCGGTGCTGCAGCAGATGACAGCGGCTCAGGATTCGCGCAACAACTTTCTGAAAGCAGA
>JANOUM010000939.1:0-1603 GCA_031416855.1 Rhodoferax sp.
GGAATCGGTAGGCCGGCCGGCAGCGCCTTGGCGGCCTTGACGAACTCGATGCCGCCCATGCGCGGCATGTTGACGGCGCAAACGGCCATGTCGATCTTGCGGCCAGCGAGCAGTTGCAGCGCGGCCACGCCGTCTCCGGCCTGAAGCACGGTATAGCCGGCGCCCTTCAGCGCCCTTCAGCGCCATTGCAACCGCCTGTCGCAGGCTGGCGGAGTCGTCAATCACGAGAATCGCTTGCGCCATCGCACAAGCCTTTCAGAAAAAATCGGTTTTGTCATTGTTCGGCATCGAATCAGTCGCACTGCCCTCGTGGGCCTTGCGTTGCGCGGCCATCGCGTAGCGTGATTCGAGCTGTGCCAGCCAAGCTTCGTGCGACATGGCGTCAGGATTTGTCCCGGGGTCGGTCAGAAGTGCCTGCAGGCGCTGCATGTCGCCCAGCAGCAGAGCCATCATCTGGCTGATGCGGTCCTGGCATTGAAGCCCGACATGCATGCGCTCCACTTGCCTGCTGACCGTCTGGGATTCGCGGTCGCACGGCATGGCGATCTGTTCCAGGGCTTCTGTGGTGCGGTGGATGGTCTCCAGCACGTGGAGCACTGCCAACGCGTCTTCGGCCTCCAGGCCCGGGACCAGCGGCAGCAGGTGCTCGTCGCACACCTGCGCCAGCTATACCAGACCGTGCTCGGACGTAACCAGCTGGGCGTTGATCTGTCGGGATTGGCGCACCGTCATGTCCAGGTGCGGGCTGATTTCGGCAAATGCGGAGAGCATTTCCGCCACCGCCACTTCGGCGTGGTCGCGCGCGGTATCGAGGTGGCGCCCCCACACCGGCAACACGGTCTTGCACAAATCGACCATGGCGTGGCTCAGATCCGGGGTGGCGGCGGCGGTGGGTTGCAACATGGTTTGAACTGTAGGTAGTTCGCGCATGCCGGGCTATCAGGTTGATACCTGAACTGGGTTGGCTGGATTACCTGAGTCAAGGGGGAAGCATCCCCCGTGCCCCATCGGGGCGGTCGCCGGCGTGTCACTCCGGCAACCGTGCGTGGCGTGGCCGGCCATGGTATGACCCAGCGCGTGCAGTTGCATCCGGATATCCATGGCGATGGTGATGTCGTCGTCGAGCACCAGAATCCCGGCCGGGCGGGTTGCTGTGCGCCAGATCGAGTCCGGCAGAGACGCCCGTGAAACACCCATGGAAGTTCGCCGAGCAAGTTGTGTGCCCTGGCGACGTGCTCGTGGGAAATGTCGCAAGGCAAGACCTGACCCCATGCATTGACCCCACGCATGAAACGAGGTGCCCCAGGTGTGCCGGCTGGCACGCAACAGGGCTTTTAGAACGTGGTCCAGTTTTCGTCCCCCCCGCTGGCCGGTACGGCCTTGCGGGTATCGACCCGGGCGGTGAGCACTGGCGGTTCGGCGCGTGGTGGCGCGGCCCTGGGCGGCAGGCGCGCCACCTTGGCGGTGCGGTCCGTTGCGCGGCGCTCCACGGCGGGGAAGGTCTTGCGCGTGGCCTGGGTCGGCGCCGGCGCACGCGCCAGTGGCGCTGCCACAGGCTGCGCGCCGCCGGTGTCGCCCAGCTTGAACACCGCCACTGCCTTGA
>JANOUM010000940.1:0-3422 GCA_031416855.1 Rhodoferax sp.
TACAGGCACGGATGCCGCGCCACCGTCTTTTGCCGCTGTGCTGACGGGCCTCGACACGCCCGCGCTTGGCGGGCCCGATACGGAACTTGGCGAGCGTTCTGCGCGGGGCGCCAGCGCCACTTCGGCGACCGGCTTGCCCGACGCCGCGAACTGGCCAGGCGATGTCGCAGCCATCCTCGCCGGCGGTGCTGCGCTGCCATTGGACAGCCGGAGTGCCCCACAGATTGCGATCGGCGGGCAGGTCGATGCACCGATGCTGCCCGGGTGGGTGCCGCTCGCGGTGCCGACCGACCTGCTGGCACGCCCGGTGACCGGTTCGACTGGCGGCACCCACGAATCGCCGGGAGACGAACTGCCGTCGGGCGTACTTCCCGGCATCGCGCCACCATCGCCCAGACAGGCAGGCGTTTCGGGCGTTGACACTCGCGCCGCGCAGGCGATGGGTGCTGCCGATGCCACAGGCCTGCAACCGCCGCGCCACCCTGCTGGCACCGACAGGGGGACTGACAACACTTTCCAGGTTGCAACGGGCGACGGGCACCCGGCGCGGGTGGCCAGTGACACGTCGAAGGCGGATGGGCGCGCCGCGTTGGCGGCCCAGGCGGACCGGGAATCATTTTTTGCAGCGCCGCCTTTCGAGGTGGCAGCCGGCGGCTTCAAACCCCTGCCAGGACTTGCCGGCCAGCGCAACGCCGAGCGCGTCTCGGGGCGGTCGGTATTTGTCCCCCTGGAAGGGACGCTGACCGGCAGCGGTGCCGCGTCGATGGCTTCAAGCCATGCGCCGGGGACTCTGATGGGCGTTGCCGGGCCGGAAGCGCCCTTCCCGGCCGGCGCATCCAGCGATGTGGCGCACAAGGTCCACTACTGGATCACGCGCGGTGCGCAAAACGCCGAGCTTCAGCTCGACGCGTTTGGAGGAGGCGCTGTGGATGTGAGCATTTTCCTGCGCGGCAACGAGGCGCTGGTGGAGTTTCGCAGCGACCAGCCGGAGGCGCGCAAGCTGCTGCAGGATGCGATGCCCCAACTGCGCGACCTGCTTCGGTCGGAAGGTCTGGAGTTGTCCGGTGGATTTGTCGGCGGTTCCGCCGACCGTGAACGCCAGCCCGGTCGGGACGACCCGCGCGGGTCGTCTCGCCGGTCGGGGACCGTCACCATTCCCGGGCAAACCGACGGAACTGTCGCACAGCCACGGGCGGCGCAAGGCCATGCGCTGGATATCTTCGTCTGACCGTTGGGTCGGCGCGAGGTCGCTATTGCCATGGATTTCCCCTCCTAATCGGTTCATCACCGTCCAAGAGGTGCAGAATAATCAGCACTGACTGTGCTAACCTGGAATGAAACGTGGCTGATAAACCTGCTGATGCGGCACCGCCCAAGAGCAAGAAGCTCCTGCTGATCGTTGGCTTGCTGGTGGTGGTGCTTGCCCTGGCGGGTGGGGGTGCGTGGTTCTTCATTAGCAAGCAGCGTGCTGCTGCTGCTGCTGCCGACGACAGTGAACCCGAACCCGTGGCCCATACCGCGCCTACGGGCAGCCCTCCGACCTACCTGCCGCTGGACAACATGGTGGTCAATCTGGCCGATCCAGGGGGCGAGAAGGTGGCGCAGATCGGGATTACGCTGGAGCTGTTCGACGCCAAGGCAATGGAAAAGGTGAAGCAATACCTGCCGACCATCCGCAGCAGCGTGCTGCTGCTGGTGTCCCAGCGGACGGCCGAGGAGCTGCTTCGGCGCGAAGGAAAGGAAAAACTTGCAGCCGACATCCTGCGCGAGACCGCACGTCCGTTCGGCGGAGGCGGTGACGCCGCCGCCGAGGCGGAACCCGAAAAGCCTGCCGCCGGGGCCAAGAAGCCCAAGCCGGCCAAAAAGCCCCAGCCGCGCCAGCAAATGCCGGTGATCGGCGTGCTTTTTTCCAGCTTCATCGTCCAGTGAACGACTCCGGCCGACCCGTGCATGAGTGAATCATTCCTGTCCCAAGAGGAAGTCGATGCCCTGCTCGAAGGGGTGACGGGCGAAAGCCAGACGCCGGTCGAGGCTACGGCGCAGAAAGGCGAAGTCCGCAGCTACGACATGTCGAGCCAGGAGCGCATCGTGCGTGGGCGCATGCCGACGATGGAGATCGTCAACGAGCGTTTCGCCCGCAATTTGCGGCTGGGGATGTTTAATTTCATCCGCCGCACACCGGAAGTGTCCATTGGTGGCATATCGGTACAGCGTTTCGGCGCATTTCTGCGCGAGCTTGCGGTACCGACCAACTTCAATATTGTGGCGGTGCGCCCGCTGCGCGGCAGCGGGTTGATCGTGTGCGAGCCGTCGCTCATTTTCGGGGTGATCGACACCCTGTACGGCGGCAACGGCAAGTTCCAGACGCGGATCGAGGGGCGGGACTTTTCGGCCACCGAGCACCGCGTGATCCTGCGGCTGGTGAACGTGATCATCGAAGAGTACAAGAAGGCCTGGAAAGGGGTGTATCCGATCGAGCTGGACTATCAGCGCTCGGAGATGCAGCCGCAGTTCGCCAGTATCGCGACCCCCAGCGAAATCGTCATCTCGACGTCCTTTCAGCTGGAGATCGGCGATATATCGGGTGCCATCCACTTTTGCATGCCGTATGCCACCCTGGAGCCGATTCGTGATGTGCTGTATGCGTCGACCCAGGGCGACTCCGTGGAGGTGGATCGGCGCTGGGTCAACCTGTTGACGCGCGAGATCCAGGCGGTTGAAGTCACATTGGTCGCAGAACTCGCAAAAACCAGGGCGACAGTGGAGCAGTTGCTGGAAATGAAGGCGGGCGATTTCATCGAGCTGGAACGTCAACCCAAGATCCAGGCGACGGTAGATGGCGTGCCCTTGTTCGAGTGCCAATATGGCACCCATAACGCAAAGTATGCAATCCGGATCGACAGGAGTCTGAGGACTCTCGACCATGGATGGATGGGAGATTGACATGGCAGTTAGCGACAAGCCGGAGGGCGACCAAGCCGGTGACGTGGATGGTGCGGCGGATTGGGCCGAGGCCCTGCTGGAACAGCAAAAGACGACCGGCGACGGCGGCGATACGCCCGGTGGCGTGTTGTCCGGTGAATCGCCACGTCCTTTTTCTGCGGCGGGCAATTCGTCGGACGCACCGGCCCGCGACATCAACATGGTGCTGGACATCCCGGTGCAGCTGTCGGTCGAGTTGGGCCGCACCAAGGTGTCGATCAAGCACATCCTGCAACTGGGACAAGGGTCGGTGGTTGAACTCGATGCACTGGCGGGTGAGCCGATGGACGTCCTCGTCAACGGTTATCTGATCGCACAAGGAGAGGTGGTGGTCGTGAATGACAAATTCGGGATCCGCCTGACCGACGTCGTCACACCGTCCGAGCGGCTGCGCCGCATCAACAAGGGCTAGTGCCGCGATGACGCAGTCCCTGTTGTGG
>JANOUM010000941.1:0-4336 GCA_031416855.1 Rhodoferax sp.
GCCAAGATCAAGCTATGATACCGCTCTCTTTGAAAGGCGAGTTTGGAATTTCCCGGCAAGGTATTCCAACTCAAGCCCAACCAATGGACGAAGTCGCTGACGGAGAAAGGGCCAGACATATCCCAATTAATCAACCTGTGGCTGACAGTCGAGGTTTTTTGATCATCTTCAGCCCTCAGCTCACCCGCATTTTTTCGCATCGATAGAAAAAAGCAAGGCACTATTTTATCGCTAACAAATGAGTCGCGATGTCGATTTGCGCTGACGATCGCGTCTGCCAGCCCTATGCGTTGGAATACAAAGACCGCGTTGGATTGCTCGGTTGAGCGAGCAATAGTCGATTCATGCGGTGAAAATGTGGATGCCGTGTATATTATCCTGTCAGCATATCTGTCAGCCCATTCAAAATCACCGGCAGTGCATTTTATAATTACTTGGGGCATACCGAACCGGATCATGCGCAGCGTTGCCTGATGCGCGAGCATTTCTTCTATCTCGGATGAATACACAGCTCCATCATGCCCAACAAGCTGTCCTGCCAACGCCGTGCTCCACCCGGTACCGGTTCCAATCTCATACACAACCATTCCGCACTCAATTCGGAGTAGGTCAAGCATCAACCAAACCAATGAGGGTTGAGACGCCGTCGAAACTGTCTCATCATCTCCCGCAATTATCAGCGATCTGTCTGAGTTGATAATTTCTATTGCGCCCTTATCAGATGCAGCATCAACCCAGGCGGCACCGATTGATGGCTTGAATCTCTCTATGAATCTTATTCTCGGTGTATTAAGAAATGCCGATTTCGTTCTCGGCAATATAGGAACATTTGGACTTAGGCGTATACGGGCCTTCTCAAACTCCGAAACCTGAGACTGCAATAATGTCTGCATAGCGCAATTGCCTCAAAGCTATAAAGTCGATGTTTTAGACATACTCCGATGATAATGTGCACTTCTTCGACTTATACACTTTGTCTGCATTATGATCCTGTCATATTTCAACGAGGACGTTAATCATATTGGAGTTGGAATCCAACCGATTTTGTCGCTGTACTCGGTTCATCAGTGCGGGGCAGTTAAGTAAAACCTATTTGTAGCGAAGAATTAAATCTCGGAATACACATTTTCTTGAGGCGCGAAAATCAATCAGAGGAAGTGCTGTAATCGCAACGCTCTCGCTGCCTGGATTCTATTGGTGTCCAAAGTGCCCGCTTTCAACTCTGGATGCATGGGAATCACGCAGCCCTTGACTCCCCTGCGGGCTACGACATGGCTGCCGCGCTGCCGGAC
Organism: Rhodoferax sp.; assembly: GCA_031416855.1. Lineage (GTDB taxonomy): Bacteria > Pseudomonadota > Gammaproteobacteria > Burkholderiales > Burkholderiaceae_C > CAISIP01. The sequence continues at coordinate 1,293 of JANOUM010000941.1, forward strand.
TTTTTCGAAGCCCAATTTCTCAAGTGCCTTCAACGCCTGCGCACCGGAAACGCGCGGCAGTTTAGGCATGTTCAGGAATCGTGAACATGGTGACGACCGCGTGACCGCGGGTGAGCAACGGAAACTCATCCAGATACAACGAGGTGGCGTCCTTCAGGTTCGCGACGGCCTCTTCGATTGAATCGCCTTGGGTTGTGGTCCCGGTTTCAGGATTGAGCGCGACGAACCCGCCCTCTTCTGCAGGTGTCAGCACGGCGGTGAACTCCATGGCGGGCTCCGGTGGTGGCGACTTGGATGTTGCTGACGATTATCGACTCGACTGCTCGCGCAGCTTGCCCTGATTGGGTCTGTTCCCATTGTTGGGTTTTCCGAGGGCGAGGTGGCTGTTGTTTACGGTTAGCCGACTGACGGCACCAATCCCGGCGGCAGGCCATGCTCAGACGACGTCGTCGCAGCCACTGGCGGGCTGACAGCCCGCATCAACTCGACCACCCCGCCATCCCTTACCTGTACCACCCGCTGCGCCCCGGCAATGGTCTCGGGCCGGTGCGCAATCACCAACCGCGTCACCTGCAACTGGGTCAACGCCAGTGTCACGGCGCGTTCGTTCGCAATGTCGAGGTGGCTGGTGGCCTCGTCCAGCGCCAGCACGCTGGGCTGGCGGTACAGCGCGCGGGCCAGTAGCAGCCGCTGCTTCTGTCCGCCCGACAGGCCAGAACCCAAGTCGCCCACCAGCGTGTGGTAGCCCATCGGCATGCGCACGATGTCGCCATGCAACTGGGCCATGCGGGCGCAGGTCTCCACCCGTTCTTGGTCGGGCTGCACATCGAAGAACGCGATGTTGTCGGCCAGGCTGCCTGTCAACAGGGCGTCTTCCTGCATCACCGTACCGATGCGCCTGCGCACGTTGGCCAAGCCCAACTGGCGAATCGGCAAGCCGCCGTACAGCACCTCGCCCTCACTGGGTTTCAGGATGCCCAGCAGCAGCTTCAGCAAGGTGGTCTTGCCAGCGCCCGAGGGCCCGGTGACGGCCACGCTCTGCCCCGCGTCAATGCACACACTGGCGTGGCGCAACACCCAGGGCTCGCCCTCGCCATACCGAAAGCTGACATTACGCAGCTCCAGGCTGGGCGCCAGGTGGGCCAGGTCGTTGTCGGGCAAGTTGGCCTGCGCATGTCCGGCTGGCGTGTCGCGCTCGGGCGGCGCCAGCACGATGTCGGCCAGCCGTTCTGCATGCAGCCCCAACATCTTGATCTGCACGGCATAGTCGATCAGCGCCGTGATGCGCCCGGTGAACTGACCTTTGTACGACATGAACGCGAACATCATGCCGATGGTGAATGGCGCCACCGCACCACCCGCACCTGCGCCGGCGCCACCCCCCAATTGCGAGGCCATGATCATCTTGGCCGCCAGCCAGAACACCAGCAGGTTTTCGATGCCGAAGATGAAGGTGTTGGCGGTGGAAAAGCCGATGTTCATGCCGGCGGTGCGCACGTCTCGGTTCTGCACCTCGACGATCAGGTTCTGCCAACGCGTACGGCGCTCTTCCTCACGACCGAACAGCTTCAGTGGTGTGATGGCGCGCAGTGTCTCGATGAAGTGTGTTTGCTCGCGCGCAGACACTACCAGCCTCTCGGCCGCCGCGTCGCGCAGTGGTCGGTAGCTTGCCCAACGCACCAAGCCGTACAACACCACGGCCACAGCCACCACGCCGGTCAGCTGGGGTGAATACAGCAGCATCATGCCCAGCGCAGCCAGCACCATGATGCCGTCCAGCACCGCCTCGATCAGCGCCGTGGTGACGGTTTGCTGAATGGCCCCCACCGCGCCAAAGCGGCTCGTGATGTCGCCCAGATGCCGCTTCTCAAACCAGTCCACCGGCAGCCGCACCAGGTGCGCAAACACATTGCCCACCCATTGCAGCGAAAGTGTCTGCCCCAGCACCATCACCATCCAGCTGCGCGCCAGGCCCAGCACCGTTTGCACCACCAGCAGCACACCAAAGCCGATCACCAGCACCGCCAGCAGGTCGGTGTCGTGCGACGTGATGGCGTCATCGAACACCATCTGGTTGATCTGGGTTGCGACGATGGCAAAGAGCTGCAACAACAGCGCCACCGCGAAGATCAGCGCCAATGCCCGCCACAGGCCTTGCACATGGCCGGTGAGTTGGCGCAAGCTGACGCGAGGCGCCGCAGCAACGGGTTCGAACTCGGCGTTGGGAGTCAGCTCAAGCGCCACACCGGTGAAGTGGCGAGAGGCTTCGTCGGTCGACATCCGGCGTTCACCGACGGCGGGGTCGAGCAAGGTCAGTGTTTTGCGGCTGACCTTCGCGAGGACGACGAAGTGGTTGAGGTCCCAGTGCAGGATGCAGGGGAGCTTGAGGTCGTGCAGTTCGTGGAGGTCAAGACGCAGTGGGCGGGATGAGAAGCCAAGGACGGAGGCTTGCGCGATGAGTTGTTGGAGGGTTGCGCCCTTGAGGCTGACGGAGAAGCGGCGGCGTAACTCCGGCAGGTCAAGGTGTTGACCATGAGTCGACGCCACCATTGCCAGGCATGCAAGGGCACACTCAGTCGATTGCGACTGAAGAACTGAGCGCATCTTATGTCCGCCCGAGAATGCGAACTGTCCCGCCGCGTTAATCGCGCTTTGGATCGTTGCCTTGCGATCTGGCGATTTGCTGTTGCGACCTCTCGTGCGCTACGGATTCAATATAGTCGCAATATATTTTCGGCGCAAACCATGCAGCGATACCGCAAACGCTGATCAATACAAGAAATGACACCAGCCGTTCCAGCGTTCCCCAATCTTCAGTTTCTCGGGCAAGACTAGCAAATGTTTCTGGGTCTGTTAACTTGAGAAGCAAAACAGTCCCGATGGTAGACAAAAAGATGCCCACAAACAGCAATGGCCGGAGTCTATTGAGCTGTACTCGCATTTGGCTAGGTGCCATTTAATTTCTCCTTGGTTAATCCGGACTCCTGTGCTTCTGTTGGCAGGCAAACGAACTCCGGCTTCGCTATCTGTTAGGGATAGGAAAC
>JANOUM010000942.1:0-3058 GCA_031416855.1 Rhodoferax sp.
TGCACCGCCTCGCCCAGGGTGGGATGCGCGTGGATGGTGGCAGCCACATCCTCCAGGCAGGCGCCCATCTCGATCGATTGCGAAAACGCGCTGGCCAGTTCCGATACACCGGTGCCCACGGCCTGCCAGCCCACGATACGGTGGTTGTCGCGCCGCGCAACCACCCGCACAAAACCATCGGTGGCCTCCAGCGTCATGGCGCGTCCATTGGCCGCCAGCGGGAACTGGGCACTGATGCAATCCACGCCCGCCTTGGCCGCATCGACCGGGGACAGGCCCGCCGCCACCACCTCGGGATCGGTGAAACACACGGCCGCGATGGCCAGCGGTGTGAAATGGCGCCGTTTACCTGAAATGATCTCGGCCACCATCTCGCCTTGCGCCATCGCACGGTGCGCCAGCATCGGTTCGCCGGTGAGGTCGCCAATCGCCCACACGTTGCGCATCGAGGTGCGGCACTGGTCGTCGACCTTGAGCGCGCGGCCCTGCATGTCGAGCATCAGCTTTTCCAGGCCCCAGCCCTGGGTATGGGGTACGCGCCCGATGGCCACCAGCACCTGGTCAGCGGCGAGTTCGCTCTCGCGCCCGGCTGCGTTCCTCAGCCGCACGACATCGCCAGCACCGTTGAGGCCCAGCACGGTACACCCCAGGTGCACCTGCACCCCGAGTTTTCGCAGCGAGGCTGCCACCGGCCGGGTCAGTTCGTCGTCGTACAGCGGCAGGATGCGGTCCTGCGTCTCCACCACGTGCACGTCGCAACCCAGCTTGCGGTATACCAGGCCCAGCTCCAGGCCGATGTAGCCGGCCCCGACAACCACCAGCCGGCCAGGAATCGCGGCGGGCGACAACGACTCGGAGGACGACAAGACACGCCCGCCGAAAGGCATGCCCGGCAACCCCAGCGCCACCGAGCCGGTGGCCAGCACGAGGTGCTCGCCCTGGATGCGCAGCGGCTGCGCGTCCGCCTTGTCGGGTGCCACGTCCACCGTCTTGCCGTCGACGATCTGCGCCCGACCCTTGACCACCTTGACGCCGTGCTTTCGCAGCAGCGCGCCAACGCCCCCGGTCAGCCTCGCCACGATGCCGTCCTTCCAGCGCACAGTCTGCGCAATGTCGACGCGCGCCGACTGCACATGGATGCCCAGCGTGTGGTCACCCATGAAGTGGCGCGTCTGGTGAAAGGCGTCGGCCGCGTGGATCAGCGCCTTGGACGGGATGCATCCGATATTCAGGCAGGTCCCGCCAAGATGGGCCTCTTCCACCAGCGTGGTGGCAATGCCGAGCTGCGCGGCGCGGATGGCCGCCACATAACCGCCGGGTCCAGCGCCGATCACGAGCAGTGTGGTGTGAGTGGTGTCCATCGCCTACTCCACAAACAGGGTTGCCGGGCATTCCAGATAGCCGCGCACCAGTTGCACAAACTCTGCGGCATGCAGCCCATCCACCACCCGGTGGTCAAAAGAGGACGACAGGTTCATCATCTGGCGCGCCACTACCGCGCCATTGCGCAGCATGGGGCGTTCCACCATGCGGTTGATGCCCACAATCGCCACCTCGGGGTGGTTGATGACCGGCGTGCTGACGATGCCCCCCAGTGCGCCCAGGCTGGTGATGGTGATGGTGGAGCCGGTGAGTTCGTCCCGCGTGGCCTTGCCGTCGCGGGCGGCTGCGGCCAACCGCGCCACCTCGGTGGCGCAGGCCCACAGCGCAAGCGTCTCTGCATGGCGCAGCACTGGAACCATCAGGCCGCCATCGGTCTGGGTCGCAATGCCCAGGTGAACCGCTCCAAAACGCGTCACCACGGCGGCATCGTCGTCGTAACGCGCGTTGATCCCGGGATGCTCGCGCAGCGCCAGCACAACGGCGCGCACCAGGAACGGCAGCATCGTGAGGCGTCCGCGCGCCGCGCCATGTTGCGCGTTCAGCCGTGCCCGCAGCAGCTCGAGTTCGGTCATGTCGACTTCTTCGACATAGGTGAAGTGCGGAATGCGGCGTTTGGCCTCCTGCATCTTTTGGGCGATCTTGCGGCGCAGGCCGATCACCGGCACGGTGTCCTCGTCCAGTCGTCGCGCGTAACGCAGGTCCGCGCCGCCGGCGGGCTGCGCCTGCGTGGCGCGGGCGGCGTAGGCCTGCAGGTCTTCGTGGGTGATGCGCCCGGCCGTGCCGGTGCCCGCAACGAACTGCAGTTCGACGCCCATGTCCCAGGCTTGTCGGCGGACTGCGGGCGATGCCATGGGCTTGTCGCCTGGCGCCCGCACAAGTACCGCCGGTGCGGCGCGACGCGCGTCTGCCGCTGGCGATGTACCCGGGCTGCCCGGGTGCGCCGGGGCACTGCGATCTATCGACGATGCGGCGGCGGCAGGGATCGGATCGGCCGCACAGGCCGCCGCAGAGGGTCCCGTGGCAGGCCTTTCTGCCGACGCGGCCGCAACCACGGCATCGACCTTGCCGGCCCCCGGCACAGTCTTGAGGTTGCCGGCGCCCTGCACCTCGATACGGATCACCTCCGCGCCCACTGCGACCACTTGGCCGACCGCACCCCCGAGCGCCAGCACCGTGCCGGCCACCGGGGACGGGATTTCGACCGTCGCCTTGTCGGTCATCACGTCGGCCAGGATCTGGTCTTCGGCCACGGTGTCGCCCACCTGCACATGCCAGGCCACCAGTTCCACCTCGGCGATGCCCTCGCCGATGTCGGGCATCATGATGACGTGGATTCCCATCATGCCTCCATCACGCGCCGCAACGCCTTGCCCACCCGCTCGGGGCCGGGGAAATAGGCCCACTCCTGGGCGTGCGGGTAGGGCGTGTCCCAACCCGTCACCCGCTCGATCGGGGCTTCGAGGTGGTAGAAGCAATGCTCCTGGACCAGCGCCACCAGTTCGGCGCCAAAACCGCTGGTGCGCGTGGCCTCGTGCACCACGACGCAGCGGCCGGTCTTGCGCACCGAGGTCACGATCGCCTGCAGGTCGAGCGGCCAGATCGAGCGCAGGTCGATGATCTCGGCGTCGACGCCGCTCTCCAGGGCGGCGGTCTGCGAGACATAGACCATGGTGCC
>JANOUM010000943.1:0-1551 GCA_031416855.1 Rhodoferax sp.
TGCCGCCCTGCACGACACCAATGGCCGCTGGGACCTGCTGGCCGAGCTGCGCGCCGCGAACCTGTCGGAACTCTCCCGTGTGCTCGAGCGCATCCGTCTGGTTCGCGGCATCAGCAGCACCGAGACCAGCATCCACCTCGACACCTACCGCGTGCCATGAGCGCCGCGCCGGGCCGCCCCAAGCACGCTCGCACCGCAGTGCGCAGCACGGAGGTGTTCCTGATGAGCGCCGCGCCGGGCCGCCCCAAGCAAGCTTGCACCGCAGTGCGCAGCACGAAGGTGTTCCTGATGAGCGCCGCGCCGGGCCGCCCCAAGCACGCTCGCACCGCAGTGCGCAGCACGGTTTCCTGATGAGCACACCCAGCCCGGCGCTTGACCGGATCGATCTGCGCATCCTGGCGGGCCTGCAGGCCGATGGCCGCGTCTCCAACCTGAAGCTCGCGGAATCGGTGGCCCTGTCTCCCACTGCCGTCCTGGCACGCGTGCAACGACTGACCAAGGAGGGCTACATCCTGGGCTACGAAGCGCGGCTGAATCCGCTCAAGCTCGGGCGCGGCATGACGGTGTTCGTCGAAGTGCTGCTGGACAAGACCACCCCCAACATATTCGACGCCTTCAAGGCTGCGGTCCAGGTATGCGACGACATCATGGAGTGCCACATGGTGGCGGGAGGTTTCGACTACCTGCTCAAGACCCGCATGGCCGACATGAAGGCCTACCGGGAGTTCGCGGGCAGCGTGTTGTGGCAATTGCCCGGCGTGCGCGAGACCCGCACCTACGCCGTGATGGAAGAAGTCAAGAGCACGACCCGACTGTCCTTGCGGTGACGACCGGCCACAGGCCGGTCAACGCTGGCCGAAGATGGCCGACCCGATACGCAGCATGGTGCTGCCTGCGTGGATCGCCGCGTCCAGGTCGGCGCTCATGCCCATCGACAGGGTGTCGAGCTGCAAGCCGCGCGCGTTGAGTGCGTCGAACAGCGCACGCGCACGGGCATGCAGCGCGACTGCCGCAGCAAAGTCGCCGACCGGCTCGGGTATGGTCATCAAGCCGCGCAGATGCAGCCGCGGCAACTGGCGCACCGCGTCCACCAGCGCGGGCAGGTCGTCCGGCGAGACGCCGCCCTTGGTCGGCCCGCCGTCGCTGTTGACCTGAATGCACACCTGCAACGGCGCCATCCCGGCCGGGCGCTGCTCGCTCAGGCGCTGGGCGATCTTGATGCGGTCCACCGACTGCACCCAGTCGAAATGCGCCGCGACCAGCCGCGTCTTATTGCTCTGGATCGGCCCGATGCAGTGCCACTCGATCGCACGGTCGCGCAATGCCTGGATCTTCTCCACCGCCTCCTGGATGTAGTTCTCGCCAAAACACAGCTGCCCGGCGGCGAGCGCCAGTTCGAGTTGCGGCACGTCGAAGGTCTTGGACACCGCCAGCAAGCGCACCTGTCCGGGCTTACGTCCGGCGGCCCGACACGCGGCGTCGATGCGCCCATGAACGGCTTGGAGATTGCTGGCAATCATGGTCATAATTGTGGCCAAGCGTACCAAACCA
>JANOUM010000944.1:0-7829 GCA_031416855.1 Rhodoferax sp.
CGTCTCCGGCACATCGTTCGATCCACGACATCCCGCAACTGTCGCCACGTTGAAGCCATTTCGGGCCTGCGCCTGCTCCAGCCCCTCCTCAGTAACACCTCCTCCGCAGGCCACCAATGTGGCTGCGGCGATAAGACTCAGGGCGATGCGTGGGTTGCTCACGACGTGTCTCATTCTGTCTCCTACTGAATAGTTCTGCCAATTTCCCACCCGCGATGCGAGGCGGCGCTGCCGGAGTATGTGGCCTGGAGTCGATGCCATCTATCGAAAAGCAGTCGAAGCGCTGCGTGGAAACCCTTGTCGCCCTTCATGTGCTCCGTACAGCGGGGCACGTGGCCACTCATCGCGCTCATTAAACAAAGCAACAAGCGGCTACCGCATCGCCTCGGGCGGCTGCGCCTTGCAGTTCTGGGCAATGAACTGATCGTGGGTCGGCATGGTCTCGACGCATTTGCCGACCACGCCGCGGATCTGTTCAAGATACGCGCTGATGTCGTCCACCGGCAGGACGTCGACGACCGGGTTGTACGCCGCCGGCCGCAGCCCCTGCCCGTACATCACCTGGAACCAGCTGCCCTGGGCGAAGAGCTCGTAGGCTTCGCTGAACAGGCGGCCCTTGGTCTGGAACAGCTCCATCTTGTGCCGCAGCGTCTCCGGGATTTCCATCGTGCGGCAGTAGTTCCACAGCGGCGAATCGTCGCGGCGGGTGGCGTGGTAATGCAGCACGATGAAATCGCGGACGTGTTCGAACTCGCGCAGCGCGAGGCGGTTGTACTCGTCGATGTCAGGCTGGCTCGGCACCGCAGCCGGGAAGAACTGCAGCAGCTTGTTGATCGACATCTGGATCAGGTGGATGCTGGTCGATTCCAGCGGTTCGAGAAAGCCGCTGGACAAGCCGATGGCCACGCAGTTGCGCACCCAATGCCTGCGCCGCACGCCGGTGACGAAGCGCAGCGTGCGCGGCTCGGCCAGGGCCTCGCCATCCAGGTTGGACATCAGGGTGGCGGCAGCCTCGTCTTCGCTGAGGTACTTGCTGGAGAAGACGTAGCCGTTGCCGGTGCGGTGCTGCAGCGGGATGCGCCACTGCCAGCCAGCCCTGCGCGCCATCGAGCGCGTGTAGGGCGTGATCGGAAACACCGATGCGCAAGGCACCGCCACCGCGCGGTCGCAGGGCAGCCAGTGGGTCCAGTCCTCGTAGCCGGCGTGGAATTCCTGCTCGATCAGCCGGCCGCGAAAGCCGGAGCAGTCGACGAAGAACTCCCCCGCCACCCGGCTGCCGTTCTCCATGACCAGGGCCGCGATGTCGCCGCTCTCGGGCTGAAGCTCGACGTCGGTGACCTTGCCTTCGATCCGGCGCACACCGCGCTTTTCCGCATAACCGCGCAGGTAGCGCGCATAAAGGCTGGCGTCGAAGTGGAAGGCGTAGTCGATGTCGGCGAGCGGCGAATCCGGCACGTCGTGGCGCGGCCGCATGAAGCGGCCCGCATAGGCGGCGGTCTTGGTGATGGAGTATTCGGACAGCTCGCGGGCGCGCCCGAGCAGGTGCAGCTTCTGCCAGACCTGCTCGAAGGTGGTGAGCTGGATCTCCTGGCGCAGGCGGCCGAAGCCATGCATGTAGCGGTCGCCGAGGAAGGTCCAGTCGCGGAACTCGATCCCCATCTTGATCGTGCCCTGGGTCTCGCGCAGGAACTCGTTCTCGTCGATCTCCAGCAGCTGGTTGAAGCGCAGGATGTGGGGGATGGTGGCCTCGCCGACGCCGACGATGCCGATCTCGTCGGACTCGACCACCGTCAGCGCTACCTGGTTGTTGAGGACGCGGGCCATTGCGGCCGCGGTCATCCAGCCGGCGGTGCCGCCACCGAGGATCACGACGTTGCGGGCGATTGTGTGCTGCATGAAGGGCTCCAAGGATTCCCTGCCTGAGGGCGCTAGTGGTCCGCCACGCCGACCAGCTCGACCAGCAGCCAGCGCTCGCCCTGTTTTTCGGCGATGAGTGCGATGCTGTCGTACGGCGCATGCCGCAACCGCAGGATGGCGGCGGTGCGGGGCGCGCCGCCGGCGGCCGGCGGCAGGACGCTCGTCACGTAGGGCAGCAGGGGCGTCGCATAGGGGGCCAATGCCTGGAGCGGGAACACCGCGTCCGCCACGTTGGCGGCGCGAACGAACGCTTTGCCGTCACGCGTGAGCTGCTCCAGCCGCCGCAGCTTCGCCGCACCTAGCGGCGCTTCCGCATGCGCGAGCGCGGCGACGGAACCGTGATCCAGCACCTTCCACGCCTTCAGCCGTGCCGCAAGTTCAGTCGACACCTTGCGGGAACCCAGCTCGGCGACCACCGCCTCCACTTTTTCCGCGCCCAGCCAGCGGGCCAGTAGCCGGTCAAAAAAGGCGCGCACCTGCGGGTCGGCATCGTGCTGGTTGGAAACGCTGGTCGGCATCGGCGGCAATCGCCGCCCCGCCCAGCGCAGGGCGCCCGGATCGGGTCCATCCGGCAGCGACGTGCCTTCGAGGAACGAGGTGTCGTCGATGCCCTGTGTCACGAACCACTGCCGCTTGGCAGTCTTCGTGGCGGCCTTGAGGAAGGCGTCTAGCGGCGCTTGCAATGCGTCCCAGCTCGCTGGGATGCGCTTCTTACCTGCGATCGGCGGCCAGGCCAACAGCATTTCGTAGCTGGCCCTCGCCATTGCGGCTGCATCGCCGATGGCGCGATGCGTCAGGTCGGCGTCATGCGGGCCGGCGCCGCGCACTACCGGGTGCAGCGACAGCAGCTCCGTCGTGCAGGCCAGGCTGCCAATCGCGGCCGGCGCTTCCGGCACGCCGCGGTGCGCCCACGAATCCTGCAGCGGGTGCAGGGCCTCGCCGAACTTGCCGAGCAGCAATCCTTCCTTGCCGGCACGGGCGGCCTCCAGTGCGCGCAGCGCCTTGCGCGACGGATCGCCGCCAGCCACCACCTGCCGATCCGCCGGTTTCGACGGGACGCCCTGCGCGGCCGGGTAATGCCGCGCCTGCACCTGCTGTGCGACTTCGGGGAACTTGCCGGCGCAGGCATATTCAAGCGACAGCGCGAGCGTGTCCATCAGGCCGGCGTCGACACGCTGGTTGCCAAGCGCGATGGCGTTGGCCTCCGGTGCCTCGAAGCCGGCTTTCTGCGCCAGCCAGCGGGTGAGGCCGAAGTGGACATCGCCCTCATAGGCTTGCGCCGCCGCGGGCAGCAGCACCGCCAGCAGAAACAGGATCGTGGGGACTCTGGTCTTGAACATCTTTGGCATGGGCCTACTTCGGGTAGATCTCGAAGACCACGATTTCGGTCTCGGACTTGTGCAGTTCGGCGCTGAAGCGGCCGGTGCGTTTGGCGGTGAAGCGCAGCGTGCCCGGCTTGCCGGCCTTGAGGTGCAGGTGCAGGTTGTAGCCGTGCAGGTGCAGTTCGTCGTCGCGGTCCGAGCGCACGGTCAGCACGACCTCGTCGTTGCGCACCACGCGGATCGCCAGCGCGCCGCCGACCGCCTTGCCGCCCTCCGCTACCACCTCCACCGTGCGTTGTGCCGCCGCAGCTGCCGTCAGGGCCAGCCCGCAGGCAGCAAAGGCAGCGCAGGCAAGGAGCTTGGCCACAGTCTTCATCTCATCCCCCAGTGCCCAGCGGCAGTGACAGGATCCACAGCCCAAGCGTCGTGAACATCACCATCAGCACCAGCAGCGGCAATTGGCTCAGCGCGGCGCGCCGTGGGCTCGGGAAGCAACGCAGGGCCTCGACGTGTGCCAGGTAGACGCTCACGATATGCCCAGCCAGGATCAGGCCCACCTGCGTGTGCCAGATCGTGTCGACTTCGACCACGAAGGGTTCAATGGGCAACTTGGCCGTGCCGAACAGGTTCCAGCCCCAGCCAAATGGATCGGACACCAGCCGCACGATCTGCCCGCCCTGCGCCAGTAGCAGTGTGTAGTAGTGCGTCACGTGGTAGACGAAGGCGATTGGCACCAGTGCTCCGGTGAACCGCAGCACGAGGGCGCCCAGGCTCTGCGCCGCGCCGGTGATGCGCTGCGCAATCCAGACGAAGCCGACGAACACGGCCAGGTAGAGGATTGGCGAGGCGATCAACGTGCACCACTGCCAGGCGTAGTACAGCGTGGTCGACACCGCGTACTGCTGGCCCGGTGCGTAGCTGAACCACGGTGCGATGGTCGGATAGATCCATTTCCAGAAAATCGTGGCGAAGGGCAGGGTCGCGTGCAGGCCGTCGAAGGCGGTTGACGACAGCATGAACAGGATGAAGATGACCAGGCTGACGTGTCGCACCGGCTCTTCCAGCAAGCCGACGAAGGGAGCGCGCCAGCGGCTGCGGCTGCCTTGCGCGCGCGCCTCTTCCGGGTCCCAGGGCAGTGCCCACGGCGACAGGCGGCCGATCACACGAAGGAGTACGCCGAAGAACTCGCCGTACTGGAACCACGCCTTCTTGCCCAACCACCAGGCGCCGGCCACATTGAGGAGCGTGTACGCCAGCAGCGCCAGCGACAGGGCGCGAGGCTGAAAGCGGCCGAACAGCTCGATCCAGATGAAGGCCATGTACAACAGCAGCGCTGGGGTGTAGCCCCAGCGCTGCGGACTTTCCATGCGGCCGCCGAAGGCCAGGCCGGCGCGCTCCAGCCCTTCCACCAGCACTTTCCAGGGATTGACCGCCGCATAGAAGTCGCCGAGCAGGGCCACGGCGTAGGGCACGCCCAGCACGAAGACGATCCAGAAGAACGTCATGTTGAAGTTGCCAAGGGCGCGCTGCGTGCCCACCAGCCCCGACACGATCGCCAGCAGCAACAGCGCCAGCGACACTGCTCGCCCGAGACGCAGCAGCAGCCCGCGCTCGGGCGCGGCCGCCGACCCCACTTGCGCCGGCACGCCGACCCGCGCGAGCGACGGGACGCTGGCGAACAGGCCCACGATCACGAACGACAGTACCAGCGCCGCGCCGGCGCCGATCGCGTAGAGGGAGAACGGAACCGGCAGCGTGTACGGCTGCGTGAACGCGTGGGCGAAGGTGGCCGCGGGCAGCAGCGAGGCGGTCGCGGCCAGGCCGGCTCGCAGGAGGGGGTGCATCGGATCAGTGACCGCCGGGGTTGCCCGAGGTTTCCTGCGCCAGCCGGCGTCGGTACTCGCCAGGCGCAACGCCGGTGCGCAGCTTGAAGATGCCGTTGAAGTGGGCCTGGGTGCCGAAGCCACAGCGCAGCGCAATTTCCGCCAGCGGCAGGTCGCCGATGGACAGGTGGTCGCGCGCCGCGTTCACTCGGCAGTCGAGGAGGTAACGGTGCGGCGGCAGGCCGAAGGTGTGCTTAAACAGCCGGGCGAAGTGGTCCAGGCTGTACCCGGTCATTTCGGCCAGTTCCTTGATGGTGAGGTCGCGCGCCAGGTGCTCGTGCACGTAGCCCTGAATCCGGATGCGATCCGCATGCGTGAGACGGGGCGCGCGCGGCTCGCCCTTGTCGGCGCCCTGCTCGAGCAGGCCCTCAAGGTAAGTCGAAAGCGTCATGCTCAACGCCTCGACGTAGGCGCTGCCGAAGGGCTGGCCCAGTTCCGCTTGCCGGATCAACCGCTTGCAGAGATCGGCCACGTGCTCGTCCTGCAGGCCCAGGTGCAGCGGCTCGCCGCTCCATCGGTCTTGCGAAAAGACGATGCTCACAACGCGAAGGCCGCCGCCGTTCCAGTGCATGGTGCCGCCGTGGCTGCGTGCCGGAATGAGGTCGAAAGTACCGGCGTGCCGATTCCAACGACGGCAATCGGCACCGTCCAGCTCGACCACTGCGGAGCCTTGCTCGCAAAAGATGATGCGATCACCTTCGGTCACGCGCAAGGGCCGTTCGCCGCGGGCGGGGACCGTGCACCGTGACATATGCGGACCGCCCCAACCAGGTCCACCAAGCGGTTCGGATTGCAAAGAGATTGCCATCCCCCCATCCTACGGCGCGCCAGCATGAGGGTTTGTCCGCGGTGCTCGAAAAACTGAATTGCGGAAAAGGCGTGCGAATCCGAAAGACGGGGCAGGGGTGGATGCACTCCAATGGCAGCAAGACAAATTAATTGGAGACAAGCGTGCACCCCTTTGTCCAGACTTGGCAGAAAGCCGCCATGGTGGCGCTTTCGCTTTCAATCGCCAGCTGCGGCGGCGGCAGTGACAGCGAGGACACCACCCCCGCGCCCAACGAAGTACAGAAAGCTAGCTGCGGCGCCGGCGACAACCCCGAGACCGGGTTGCAGGGCCAAGTGCCTGCGGCGCTGCGAGCATCCGGCTTCAAGGGCTTCAACTGCAACCTGGAACTGGTGGCCCAGAGCCGCAATGACGGCGGCAGCTGGCAGCATGCGTTCTTCCAGGACGCGGCCGGGCACAAGTGCAACTACTACGACACGTCGTCGGCCACGGTGGGCCGTACCAACCTGGGCGTGCCTGTGATCGACACCACCGACGTCACCAAGGCGATCCCCACCGCCTTCCTTACCACCGTCGGCATGCTCGATCCGTGGGAGTCGCTCAAGGTGAACAACCGCCGCCAGGTGCTGGGTGTCGTCCACGCGCGCAACGGCAATGGCGGCCCGGAACTCGACCTCTACGACCTGTCCGGCGACTGCCGCTTCCCGCAGCTGCTAGCGTCGGTGCCGGTCGGCCTGGCCGACGGCACCGGCCAGTTCGTGGCCGCCGTGCGCGGGCACGAGGGCAACTTCTCGCCGGACGGCCTGACGTACTACGCCACCAATCTCGGTGCCGGCTACATCTACCCGATCGACATCACCAACACCACGAAGCCCAAGATGCTGACGCAGTACTTCACTGCCCCGGGCCGCATCCACGGCCTAAACATCAGCGACGACGGCAAGCGCGGCTACCTCGCGCTGCTCGGCCAGGGCAGCGCGAACCCGCAGCGGGCGGCCGGTTCGCCTTCGAACAACGGGTTGCAGATCATCGACACCAGCGAGGTGCAAGCGAGGGTGCCGAACCCTCAGATCAAGGTGCTGGGCCAAGTAATGTGGGACGACGGCGGCGGCGCGCAGCACACCATCGACGTCACGATCAAGGGCAAGCCTTACGTCATCCACGTCGATGAAGCGGGCTCCGGCGGCAACAATCAGGCCGGCTGGACGGCGGCGTGCAATGCCGGCCTGCCGGCCTGGCAGTTCGCCCGCATCATCGACATCTCGGATGAGACCAAGCCGGTGGTCGTTTCCAAGCAGATGCTCGAGGCCTACGACCCGAAGAACTGTGACAAGGTCCTGCCGGACTTGGCGGGATTGACGTCGTTCACCTACGGCGCCCACTACTGCAGCGTGGACAACCGCAAGGACGCGACCACGATGGCCTGCGGCTACTTCAACTCAGGCATCCGCGTCTTCGACATCCGCAACCCGGTTCGGGTGAAGGAGATTGCGTACTTCAACCCGGCGGGCGTTACGACGCCGAGCCCCGGCTCCAACCACACCGCCAGCCGCGGTTGGGTGGCCGGCGGCCCGGACTGGTGCACCGCGCAGGTCTGGCTCGACGCCCCGACCGGCACCTTGAAGACCATGTGTCAGGACAATGGGTACCTGACGCTGCGCTTCAAGAACAAGGTGTGGCCGTTCCCCGAGTCCACGACTCCGCCCGGCATGCAGAACTGAGCAGGGGGCCGCAACTACTCCTCGTTGCCCTCCCTCAGGGCACGACCTCCCCACGGATCCGACCGGCCGATTTAAGCCAACAAGTTTAGGTCAGTGGATGTCGTTGAAGGGTCGGGACTGAAAGTTTGAGCGCTAGAGTAGCATTCGTTGGCGCGTCGCGAACTGGCTCGTCGGGGTCTACGGTAGCAGTACGTCGTAC
>JANOUM010000945.1:0-21087 GCA_031416855.1 Rhodoferax sp.
CCGACGATGTCCTGCTGCACCTCGCCGCCCAGCACCCATTCGACCACTTCCATGGTTTCCGCATCGGTCACGCGCATGCCCTGGATGAACTCACCCTTCTTGCCCAGGCGGTTCAGCGCGTTCTCTATCTGCGGCCCACCGCCATGCACCACCACCGGATTGATGCCGACCAGCTTGAGCAGCACCACGTCCTCGGCGAAGTCGGCCTGCAGTTCCGGATCGGTCATGGCGTTTCCGCCGTACTTGATGACCATCGTCTTGCCGTGGAACTTGCGGATGTAGGGCAGCGCCTGCGCCAGGATCTCTGCCTTGTCGCGCGGCGTGATGGAGCGGGTGTCGGTCATGGGCGTGATTTCCGGGACGGGAGAAAAAGCGGATTGTGCAGCATGGCCGCCGCACTCACTGAAGCGTCAATGCCTGGATCTCCGAACTCGTGGCCTCGACGTACCCATGGACGCAGGTGGTGAGCACGGCCTTGATCGCCAGGACGTTGCTGTTGTCCACGGCATCACGCAGCGCCTCCAGTTGCACCAGCAGGTCGGGCCAGTCCAGGTATTCTTCGCGGGCCTTCATGATGCGCGGATGCGTGGTGGGCGACGGGTCGTTCCCGATCAGCAGTTCCTCGTACAGCTTTTCACCCGGCCGCAGCCCGGTGATCGTGATCTCGATGTCGCCGTCCGGCGTGGCGGGGTCGCGCACGCGCAGGCCCGACAGCGTCACCATGCGCCGGGCCAGTTCGATGATCTGCACCGGCTGCCCCATGTCCAGCACGAAGACCTCGCCCCCCGCCGCCATGGCGCCGGCATGCAGCACCAGCTGGGCCGCCTCGGGAATCGTCATGAAGTAGCGGGTCACGTCCGGGTGGGTCACTGTCAACGGCCCGCCGGTCGCCAGTTGCGAGCGGAACAACGGCACCACACTGCCGCTGGAACCCAGCACATTACCAAAACGTACCATCGTGAATCGGGTGCCGACTCCGCCCTGGAACGCCGACAGCGCCTGCAGGACGAGTTCGGCCATGCGCTTGCTCGCGCCCATCACGTTGGTCGGACGCACCGCCTTGTCGGTGGAGACCAGCACGAAACGCCCGACACCGGCCTCGATGGCCGCGCGCGCCATGTTCAGCGTGCCGAACACGTTGTTGGCCACGCCCTCGGCCGGATTGCTTTCGACCATGGGCACATGTTTGTAGGCCGCGGCATGGTAGACCCAGTCCGGCCGGTACAGGTTGCAGACCTCGGCCAGCCGGCGCGGATTGGCCACGCTGCCCAGCAGCGGCACCAGGTCGACCGCCAGCTTGTGCATGCTGCACAAGGCCTTCAACTCCTGGTGGATGCTGTAGAGCCCGAACTCGTTGTGATCCAGCAGCAGCATCTGCCGCGGGCCGTCCATGGCGATCTGGCGGCACAGCTCACTGCCGATGCTGCCCCCCGCCCCGCTGACCAGCACCACCTGCGCGGCCGTAGTGTTCGCCAGCAGCTGGGGGTTGGACGGCACCGGGTCGCGTCCCAGCAGGTCCTCCACATCCAGCTCGTTGAAATTACGCACCGTCACACGTCCGCTGGCCAGATCCGACATGCCTGGCAGCGTGCGCACATGGACCGGAACCGAACGCAGGCCCGCAATGATCTCGTTGCGCCGCGCGCGCGAGGCGCTCGGCAAGGCCAGCAAGATATCGGTCACGCCCCGCTCCTCGACCAACTCCGCGATGCGTTGTGGCGCGAATACCGTGGCGCCATTGATGCTGCGCCCGACCTTGGCGATATCGTCGTCGACAAACCCCACCAGCACGAACTGTTGGGCATTGGCAATGGCCCCGGCCGTCTGCACGCCGGCCTCCCCGGCGCCATAGATCAGCAGGTGCCCTTCCAAGGCGATCCGCCTGCGCCCGATGCCAGCCAGCCAGAAGCGGGCCAAGGCGCGGCTGCTACCCACCAGCAACAGAAAAATAATCGGCTGAAGCACGCCAATACTGCGCGGCACCCACAACCACCGCTGCCACAACAAGATGACGAACAGCATCAATCCATAGATCGCCACGGCCCGCGCAATGGTCTGCAGGGCATCCAGCCCGGTATAACGAAAGATTGCCCGGTACAAGCCCAGGCGCACAAAAACGGGCACCGCCAGGATCGGCGTCAACAAGTAGACCCACCACTGCAGCCCGCTGGGCCAGTGCGGCGTATCGAGCCGCAGGCTGAATGCCAGCCACGTCGCCACCAGCGCCAGTGCGACATCCAGCAGGGCCACGGCAACCTGCTTCACACGGCGCGGCCAGGTCAGCATGCGCTCATGCATGCGTACTCCTGCGCTGCGCAGCCATGCTCACTCCGAGCAGCCACAGCAGTGTCATGCCAAACGCGGCATCCCGAAATGGCGCGTTCACCAGCGCCGTGGCGAAGAGCGACGCCCCGATGATCGCCGTGATGCCGCCGGCGGCGGAATGCTTCAGCCAGCCATGGCGAATGAAACGCACCAGCAGCCAGGCAAGTAGCACCAGCCCGACGACACCGGTTTCCATGCCGGCGAGCAGGAAGTCGTTGTGGGGATTGTTGATCTCGGCGAACTGCTGCCTGATCTCCGGCGGCAGGTCGACAGCCAGCCCCAGCCAGACCGAACGCCAGAGCGGCAACCAGCTGCCCACCCCGGTACCCAGCAGCGGGTGGTCCAGCATGCCCTGTACCGCCTCCTGGTACATGCGCCAGCGCACGCCGCCGCTGCTGGCATAACTGATGCCGATGGCGGCACTCTGCAGGTCGTTGGCCAGTTCCGTAAAACGGTTCTGGATCGTCGCAGAGAAATGCCACAGCGACGCCGCCAGGGCGAGCACCACCAGCACACCGACCAATACCGACCGCAAGGACCGGAAACTGCAGAATACGGCCCCCAGCAGCAGCACTGCCAGTAGCAATTGCGAATTGCGTGATACCGAATGAAATGCCACCGTCAGCGCCAGGGCCAGGGCAAGGGCCAGCGCAAGCCAACCGTCACGCCGGCCCAGGCGCCCACCCAGACCCAGAACGAAACAGACGCCACTGGCGGTTGCCATGGTGATCATGTTGCCACTGCTGAAATTGTTCCTCGATGACAAGAGGCTGCTCCAGATTGGCCAATTCGGTAAACCCCAGACGTGGTGAACCGCCACCACCAGCGCCGCACCGGCAGCACCGGCCAGAAAACCAGCCAGCCCGGCGCGCGCCTCCGCAGGCGCCAGCAACAGACCCATGAACAACACCAGGGCGACGCGGGCGGCATGGAACAGCCGCGTGGCCGTGTCAGGCAGCCATGGCCCCAGGGCAGCGACCAGGGCGGTCCAAATCAGCACCAGGAGAATTGGCCAGAACACGACGCTGTAAGGCAGCTGCCGCATCCGCCGGACGATGTCGGGCTGAAATGTCAGCGCCAGCAGCATCAGGACGAGGTTCAGGTACATCACGCCGACCGGGAAAAAAGCGCAACACCCCCAGACGAATGCCGCCAGCCGAAGCACCCCTGAACCCGCTGCCGGGTCAGCCCCGGCCACCGCCCATGGCGGCACCGTACTCTTAGAGCTGGATGGCAAATTCTTCTTTCTTCTTGCCTTCGGCGATCAGCGCCACCAACCATTTGGGCGTCAGACCGCGACCACTCCAGGATTCGCCGTTGGGGCCGCGGAACTTGGCGGCGACCGGGGTGGCCGCCGGGCCCGTCTTCCTGGTCTTTTCCCGCAGGGGTTTTACGTCGCCCTTCGCCTTGGCCTTCGCCTTGGCCTTGTTTCCCCGCACCGAGGCGGACTGAATATCTTTCAGGCTGATGCCAAAGGCCTGCATCTTGACCACGATGTCCTGCACGGTCTTGTCGAATTCGCGGATGCGGATATCACTGGCCTGCTTCTGGAGTTTCTCGATCTGGGTCTGGATATCGATCAAAGTGCTCATGGTGGTTTCCTGCAGAAAATATAAACGGGCAACATTCGGATCAGTGCGTCGTCCACGCCTGATCGGGATTTCAGTGCGTCACATTATCTCTCCTGAGCACTCTGATCGCTGTCAGGATGATTATCCGAATATCCATCCAAAACGATTGCCGATGCAGATACTCAGCATCCAGCGCAACCTTGTCGGGTATTGGCAATTCATCACGGCCATTCACCTGCGCCCAACCGGTCAGCCCGGGCACCAGATGATCCACACCCAATGCCGTGCGCTGGGCGACAAGGTCCTCCTGGTTGAACAAGGCCGGGCGGGGGCCGACAAAACTCATATCGCCCTTCAAGATACTCCACAACTGCGGCAGTTCGTCGAGGCTGCTTTTGCGAAGGAAAGTGCCGATCGGTGTCAGATAACTCCCGGGGTTTTGCAATAAATGCGTCGCAACCGCCGGCGTGCCGACCCGCATACTGCGGAACTTCGGCATTCTGAATATGCGGTTGCGCCGACCCACCCGGTCCGACCAATATAAGACCGGCCCCGGCGAGGTCGCCCGCACAAGGATCACCACGACCATTATGGGAATAAGCATGCAGACGGCACATGCGGCCACTAGAAAAAGGTCAAACAGGCGTTTGGACGGCGACATACTGTTCACCCGGGGCCCCGCAAATAGGCGTTTGCGGCACGCCGTAGCCCTTCGTCTACCGATACGGGCGGCGTCCAATCCAGCAAGGCGCGTGTTTTGGAGATGTCCACCTGCAAATTTCCGCACAGGCGCTCGATCATGGCCCGGCGCCCTACAGACCAGGCGGCCCAGTGCAGCACCGCAGCAGGCACCGGCCACAGATGCACTGGCCGCTGCATCACACGCCCCAGGCGGCGCATCAATTCCGTGGTCGAAAGGTCACACCCGTCGCTGGCCATGAAGACCTGGTTGGCCGCCGCCGGATGCCCTGCACACACCACCAGCAGGTCGACCAGATTGTCCAGCGCCAAAAAGCTGCGCCGATTGTGGATGGCGCCAAGCGGCAGCGGGCAAGCGCTCGCCACGGCCTGCATCAGTGCGCGAAAGTTGGCCTGCACGCCAGGCCCGTAAACCAGCGGCGGCCGGATCACCACCACCTCCATGGGGACGGACCGTGCAAGGCCTCGCAGCGCTGCCTCGGCCTCGAGTTTGCTCTGGCTGTACGCCTCGACGGGCCGGGGAGGATCATCCGGACCGAAAGCGGCGCCCGGCAGTGTGGACTCGCCGTTGACCTTGACGGAACTCACAAAAACAAAACGCCGAACCCCCGCCTGCGCCGCCTGCCGCGCCAGCTGCAGCGTGGCCTGTACGTTGACGCGTCGGAATTCAGCCAGCGGGTCCAGGGCCTTTTCGCGCATCACATGCACACGGGCGGCCAGATGCACCACCACCTCGACGCCCTGGAGGGCTGCAGTCCAATCGGTCTCGGGGCCCAGCTCCGCAACGACCAGGCGGCGAACCAAACCGGCCAGGGGCCCACCCGGCGACCGGACTGCGGCACAAACTTCGTTGCTGGCATCCACAGCCAGCCGCGCGACCAGCGCCCGCCCGACGAAACCTGATGCCCCGGTGACCAGCCACTTCATGGTCGCAGGAATTCCAGCATCTTGGCCGGGTACTTGGACAGGATCTTCAGCCAGTTGGTCCGGATGCCGTTGTCTCGGCAGGCCCGCAAGACTTCCTGGTTCAACAGCAGGGTGCTGCGCCAGCCGCCCGTGCTGATGCCACCGGTACGCATACGCACCAGCACCGCGTCCAGATGCAGGAAACGCCGGGTGCCACGCCCAAAAGCGCGTGCCACCCACTCGTAGTCACCGGCGATCCGGAAGTCGGTCCTGAAATTGCCAGCCTGCTCGAACACCCGGCGCCGCACGAACAGGGCCGGATGCGCCGGCATCCAGCCCCAAGCCAGGAGGCCGGGCCGGAACCGGTCGGACCGGTATCGGCGCATCGACCGGTGCGGGTGCGCAGGATCGAAAAAAGCCACATCCCCCATCACCGCATCCAGTCCCTCGTCTTGTGCCAGCACCTGTGCCACCCGTGACAACACGTCGGCGGACGCATAACAGTCGTCCGAGTTCAAGAAACCCACGGCATCGCCGGTGGCGCGGGCAAGTCCCTTGTTCATCGCGTCGTAGATACCCTGGTCGGGCTCCGACACGAACACGCTCACGGTGTCCCCGTGCAGGCGCACCAGGCGGCAGGTGTCATCCGACGAACCCCCGTCGATCACGATATGTTCGACATCCGGGTGCGTCTGCGCCGACACCGAGCGCAGCGTCTCCGAAATGGTCGAAGCGCTGTTGTAGGCCACGGTGACGATGGAGAACTTCAGACCTTCCCCCCGACCAGGGTCATCACGCGCCGCAGCAGTTCCTTCACGGGGCGCGGCACAAAACGCTGCACCATCCGGCGTGAGGTCACATGGGTTGCAGACTTGATTCCGAACACGAAACCGGGCGCGTGCTGCTGGACCTCCGCAACGGCCTGCCGAAGCGCAGCCTCGTAGGTGGCGTACACGTCGTCCGGTTCCTTCTGGTGGGCAATGTAGGACGCCGACAAGCGGTCGAACTTGCCGCCTTCGAGCAACTGGAACTGGTGGAAATGGTAGAAGACCAATGGAACACCGTTGACACCGAAAGCACCGTCGGGCAGGGGGGCGAACCGGTAGCGGTCGAAGTTCCAGGGCGCCAGCCCGGCGCCCTCATGCTGGAGCACATGGACCGACCGGTAGTCCTTGGGCCATGCATCCAGGTACTTCTGGTCCCCCATGCGGTCATCTTCCAGGCGCGCAAAACACCACTCCAGGCACTGTGAGCGCCAGCGCTTGAGGCACGCCAGACCCTCGTCGTCGCGGCGGAACCCGACCCATTCGACACAGAACCGACCGTTGACCTCCAGATACTGAAGCCGCTGCGTGAACCGGTGCTCGATGATGGCCACGGATGCGTCACCGATTTCGGCAAAAAGCGGTTCCACCGATGAAAAGAAATACAGGTCTGCGTCCAGGTAGGTGATGGCGGTGATTGCCGGATCATGCTCCAGCACGTACCAGGTCAGGCAGGGAGTCAGGGTCCAGCAGTACTCCGCCACATTGCGTGTCTTCTTGGCCTCGAGCATGACCGGGTCTTCCAGATCCGCCAGGGGAATGCAGGTGAGCGCCGGAAGGCCGAGCGCCAGCAGCACGCGGCGGGTGTCTTCGTCCATGCACAAGACGTGCACGTGGGCGTCGGGGCAATGCCGGTACAACGAGCGCAACATGGCCACGCCCTTGAAGACATAACCGCGGTCGAACAGCGTGCAGAAGTGGCGGGGTGGCATCACGGGCTCAGGCACGGAACGCGTTGACCGCGGTAACGACCTGGTCGACTTGTCCGTCCGTCATGGCGGGATGGCAGGGCAGCGACAGGCAACAGGCCGCATGGGATTCGGCGACCGACAGGCCTGCCGGGTCACGCAGGATGGCCTGGCACGGCTGCTGCTGGTGGATTGGAACCGGGTAGTGGATCAGCGCATCGACACCGGCACTGTTCAGGTGCTGCTGCAGACGGTCGCGCTGCGCACACGTCACCACGAACAGATGATGGACGTGCCGCCCGGTTTCAACCGGCAGGGGCAGCACCCGGACAGCAGGATGGTCGATGCCACGCGCCAAGGCCGTGGCGATCTCCCGGCGCCGCGTGGTCCAGCCGTCCAGGTAGGGCAGCCGTACCCGCAGGATCGCCGCCTGGATCTCGTCCAGCCGGCTGTTCATGCCCAGGTGCGGATGGTGGTAACGCACCGTCTGGCCGTAGTTGCGCAGCGCGCGCACCTTGTCGGCGAGTTCGGTGGATGCGGTGCTGAACGCGCCGGCATCTCCCACTGCCCCGAGGTTCTTGGTCGGGTAGAAACTCCACGCACCATACACGCCGAAGGAACCCGCCTGGCGACCTGCCGCGCTGGCACCGTGGGCCTGGGCGCAGTCCTCCACCAGGTGGACCCCGTGGCGGCCGGCGATGCGCAGCAGTTGCTCGACCGGCCCCAGTTGCCCATACAGGTGCACCAGCACAATGGCACGGGTGCGGGGCCCGATGCAACGCTGCACACTGGCGGGGTCCAGCATGGCGGTGTCGGGATCCACGTCGGCCAGCACGGGCACTGCCCCCGCCCGCAGCACCGCCAGCACCGTGGCGAAGGCGGTCATGGGGGTGGTGATCACCTCGTCACCGGCACCGATGCCCAGGGCCCGCAGGCCCAGCTCGATCGCGTCCATGCCGTTGCCGCAACCCAGCGCATGGGGCACACCCAGGCGCTGCGCCCACTCGGCCTCGAAAGCGGTGACTTCCGACCCGAGCACCCACCAGCCCGAGCGGATGACACGTTCACACGCGGCCACTTCCGCCTGTACCAGCGCCTCCGGCTCGGCCCGGAAATCGTTCATTGAAATTCTTGCCATGATCAGTCCCAATAAGCGGCGCCGTGCACCTGGTAATAGGCCAGTGTGCGCCGCAGGCCTTCGTCCAGGCCGACACGCGGGGCCCAGCCCAGCAATTCCTTCGCCCGGGCCCAGTCGCCGTAGTAATCCCCGATGTCGATCGCCTTGCGCTCGGCGGGGAACGGTACCAGCTCCCAGGTTCCGCCACCATGCACAGCGATTAGGCGCTGCGCCAACTGCCGCAGCCCCGTGACCTCGCTGCTGCCCAGGTTCATGACCTCACCGACCGCCTCCTTGCAGATAGCGGCCGAAACGAGCGCCTCCACCGCATCATCGACGTAATTGAAATCGCGCAGCTGCTCACCGTCGCCGAACACCTTGATCGACTGCCCGTTCAGCAGCAGCTTGACCCAGATGCCCAGGAAGGTCTGGCGCGCGTCCTTGACACGCATGCCGGGGCCATAGGTGTTGGTTAGCCGCAGGCAGGTCGAGGCGATGCCGTAGACCTTGTGGTACAGCATGTGGTACCCCTCCCCGGCGAGCTTGTGGATACCGTTGATGTCCACCGGGACGATCGGGTGTTTTTCGTCGACCGGCAGGTACTGCGGCTTGCCATAAAGTTGGCGCGTCGAGGCAAAGACGATGCGGATCGACGGGTTGAACTTGCGCACCGCCTCCAGGATGGACAACTGCGCGGTGGCGTTGATCTCCAGGTCGGTGAACGGGTCGGTCATGGAATCGACATGGCTGGTCTGCCCGGCCAGGTTGAACAGGTAGTCCTGGTCGCGGATCAGCCGCGACATGGCATGTGGGTCACGCACGTCCGAGATATTGAGCCAGACCTTGTCGCGGATGTCCGCGATGTTGGCCATGTTGCCGCCATACAGCGGAATCAGGCTGTCGACCAGCGTGACCCTGGCGCCATGGTGCAGCAGGCGGCGCGCCAGCATCGAGCCGATGAAGCCACAGCCGCCGGTAATAAGGACGCGCTTGTCTTTGAAGTCAGTCATGGATTTTCTCCGTGAGTACCAGCTGGTCGAGGAACAGGTCGGGGTTGCGGGGCAGGACGCGGCCGAGCAGCAGGCCGAGCAGGCTCAGAGGGGCAAAAAAGACTACGCAGATCGCCAGATTCAACAGGCGGCTGCGGCTGCGGCTCACCTTGAAAAAGTACGCAATGGCGAGTTGTACCAGAACCGAGAAGTCGTCCAGCAGCTTGCGTTGCTCCAGCACGCGGAAACCGTTGCGCTCCAGAAGCGCACGCAGACCGAAACTGGAGTAACGGGCGAAATCATGGGGCTGCTCATGCTCGTCCCACACGAACGGAATGGTCAGCAGCATTTGGCCACCTGGTCGCAGCACGCGGCGGATTTCCTTCAAGAAGGCTTCCGGCTGGAACACATGCTCCAGCACCTGGTTGCACAACACCGACTGGAATTGCGCATCCGGGAACGGAAACCGTTTGCCGTCGTAAAACGCATCGGCCACGCCGCGCAGGCGCGCCGTTTCGCTATCGATGTCCAGGCCCACATAGGGCTCCACCGGGAACAGGCTGCGGTACGGTTTGGAGCCGCAGCCAACATCGAGCAGCGGCCCCTGCAAGCGTCCGGCAAAGGAGGCGATGGCCCCCCACAAACTCCTGCGCGCCAGAAAGAACGGGTTGATGAACAACCCGAGGACACCCGGGTGGTACTGCTCCGAATAGTAGGTGCGCCGCAAGCGTCCGGTCACGGTTGCGCCTCGCAGATCAGCCCGGCAAACTCGAAGCGATACCGTTCCCGGGTCGTGAAGGCGCCCTCCTCGCAGGCAAACACGCTCACCAGTTTCCAGTGCCCGTCCAGCAGATCCAGCAACCGGGCTTTCGAAAAGATCCGGCACGGGTAACTCGCTCTGTAGATCTGCGCCGGCACCGTCTGCACGCACAACCGGTCGCCCTCGGACAGGGCCATGGGTGTGCGGTCGATCACCAGGCTGGTGGCGCCGGAAGCCGCCAGGGTTTCGAGTAGTTGCCGCGGGTCTTCAAGATACTGCAACACACTGGACAACAGGACGACGCAGGGTTGCCCCCACCAGGGCACGGCTTGCAGCGTCCTGGCAAACGTGAGTACGTCGGTGGTGAACTCGCGCTGGCCCGCCTCGACAAAGTGGGCCTGCTCCACCACGCACCACTGCAATTGCGTCAGCCCGTCCAGGAAGCGCCGGTTTTGCCGGTAGGTGCTCCCCAGCGAGCCGCCGAAGTCGATGACCCGCAGGCGCCCGTGGTTCAGGGCCGCCGCCCGCAACAGGGCAGCCAGGATCGGGTAGGAATAGGCCGGTTGCGCAAACAGGACGGAATCGCGCTCGTAGGCCGCCTTGCCGTCCACCACCTGGCGCGTCGCATCCGTCACGCGGCGCAGGATCTCGTCGGTGTCATAACCAGTCGCAGCCTGGCTGGCATCCGACCACGATGCATAGTCGCCGGAAAAGCGGATACCACCACCGGACAGCCGGCGCAGTTCGTCCACCAGGGCCGGTGGCAACAGGCGTTTGAGGTTCTGTCGCAGTCCCACCATCATCTCCGCAAGGGCTGCACGACCCGCCGCAGCACCCTGCGGAACAGGCTCTCGCGGTTGCGCTGGAGGAAATTGACGAACGCCGCACGCCCCGCCGCCGACGGTTCCACCGCGATCTGTTCGACCTTCACCGGCCCCGGAGCCAGCGCGCCCGAATAGACCTTGGTCGGCGCGCAATGGGTGCCGCTGTTGTCGTTGCCGATGTTCTCCACCAGACTGCGCCCGGGATACAAAGTCAGCATGTCGCGAAGGAAACACGACGCATGCCAGCGGATGGCCCAGGAGTCGTTGCGGCCGGCAATCTGGCCACGCAACATGCGGGTGTAGGGGTAGTTGCCATCGAAATCGAAGTCGCGCGTCAGTTTGCGCTGCACCATCTGCTCCAGCAGATGCCGGCCATCGGGCTCGAAATACGCCCAGGCGCGCGCCCAGGTAGCCCAGCCCCAGCAATCGCCGCCCTTGAGGAAGAAGGTATCGGGCAGTGCCTGCCGCACCGGGTAACAGTAGCCGTGGATGCTGGCAACCCGCGGATTGTCCTGATAACAGCGCAGGGCACGATTCATGTAGGCCAGGAAATGCGGCGACAGGACCAGGTCGTCCTCCAGCACGATCACGCTGTCATACACGCGCAACGCATCACTCACACCCGCGATGATCGAGCGCGCCAGGCCCATGTTGGCACTGCGGTACACCCGCGTGACGGATGCGAAACCGGTGATCGATTCCACATACCGGCGCACCGTCTCGACCTGCGGTTGATGCTCGGGCTTGCGGGCGGCATCGCAGTAGACCGTAAGCGATGTGTCGGCGGCTTCGGCGTTGCGCAGCAGCGACTCCACCGTACGCGCCAGGTGGTCCGGCCGCATGTAGCAGAACAGGATCACCGGCACCAGTGCAGCGGGCCTGTTCATGTGACCTGCGCCGCAGCGTCCTGGTTGCGCTGAAGCACGAGCAACTCATCGGCCAGATCCGCGATCTCCGGGTCGTGGGTGATGAAAACGATGATGCCATCCTGCATGTGCCGGCGGATGTTGTGCACCACCAGCGCGCGAGTGGCGGAATCCAGCGCGCTGGTGGCCTCGTCCAGAATGAGCACATCCGGATTGCGGATCAGCGCCCGCGCGATGCCGATACGCTGGCGCTGGCCGCCAGAGAGGTTTTCGCCGAGGTAGCTCAGCGGCATGTCCAGCCCGTGGCGCATGGAGCCGATCTGGTCGTGCATGTCCACCATGCGCAATGCGGCCCAGAGTGCGTCATCGCCCGCCTGGTGGCCGAACAGCAGGTTCTCGCGCACCGAGGTCGAAAAGATCTTCGGTTGCTGCTCCACCAGCATGATGCGCCCCCGCACGTCCTCCAGCGCCAGCCGGCCGTCGTTTACCGAAACCGTGCCCGACTGGGGCGGCACCAGCCCCAGCAGGATGTCGGCCAGTGTGGACTTGCCCGAGCCCGAGGGGCCGATGATGGCGTAGGTCTTGCCGTGTTCGAATCGAAAACTCAGGTCCTGCAGCACCTTCTCGTGCGCGGCGTAGCCATAGTCGATGTGGGCGAACGACAGGCTGTCGATCTCCTTTCGCAACTGCGCGGCCGGCGGCGCCACGGCTTTCTCGGACGCGCCGGTCAGCGCCCGGATGTCGCCCACCGCTCGGATGTCGGTGAGCAGCTGGGCGCCAGCGGTGATCATCTGCCCGAGGGAGGCGAAGATGCGGATCACGATCACGGTGCCGGCGAACATCGACGCCTCCGACAGGCTGAACGACGAACCCGGGCGAAACGCGATCGCGGCGATGAGCAGTAGCAACACGGCCGGCAGCGACTTGACGCCGGTCTTGATGGCCTCGATGGCGAACAGCATACGCACGTAGGCGGCGATCTGCGCCGCGTAACTGCCGCAGACGAACTGCTCGCCGTGCAGGCTGCGGATCGAGCGCAGGCTGTTGAGAGCCTCGACGAAATTGGTGCCGAGTTCGCGCGACAGCGCGACCGCGCCACGATTGAGGCGCAGCACATGACGCAGCAGCAACAGCACCATGGCAGCGCAGAACACGAGGAACAGGGCCACGGCCACGAAGATCGGCTGCGAGAACTGGTAGAGCACCGCCATGGCCACCGTGGCCGTGCACAGGCCCACCACACACTGCAACAAGGTGGCGATGATCGTGCCGGCGCGAAAAGTGTCGTCACCGGCCAGCGTGATGTAGTGGCCCACCGAGCGGGCGTACACGGTGGCCAACGGTTCGTGGGCAACGACCTGGCGGAAGATCCGTCCGCTGAGGGCCTTGTGCACCTGCTTGCCCAGCAACGCCCCCAGCACCGTCTGCAGATACCCCAGCACCAGGCGCACGATCATCGCCAGGAAGAACAACCACAACCAGGTGCGCTGGGTCGGCGGCAAGCCGATCTGTTGCACCAGCGCAAGCCAGGCCTGCGTGACGAACCCCTGGCTGGAGAATGCGCCGGACGAGAGCGGGATCATCAGGCTGGTCGCGACGTATTCGAACACCAGAACCAGCAGCGTGAGCGTCAACACAATAAAGAACAGTGGAAATCCCCGCGCCACGAAGGCGACGAAGGTTGCGATCTGGCGCAAGGTCGACTGCAGTGCGGCGACAGTGCTGTTCATTCGGACAGCGAGGGCCGTATCCAGTTGCCGGCCGGTAGCCGGATACCGGGACCGGGACCGGGCACCCGGTTCATGTGAGGGCCCGCTTGATCTTGCCCAGGACGCGACTGGCCTTGGTGACGTTCGAGAAGATCACCTGCAATGCAATGCGTTCGCCGGACTGCACCATGCCTCCGCGATGCAGCAGGCGGGCGCCATCGAACACGATGAAGGTTCCCGGCTCGCCCACCATCTTGTGTTCGGCCCGGGCCAGGGACCGCTCGAGTTCGCTACCCGGGCAGACATCCCAGCCCAGATGGGAATTGAAACGCAGCGCGCCTGGCAGCCGCATGAAATGCTGGCGGAACCGCTCGGAACTCATCGACTGGTGATACTGCTTGCCGTAGTAGTCGTAAAGCGGCGTCCCGGGAACATTGCCGACGTTGCCCACCACGCGCCCGACGAGTTCCTGCAGCGGATTGAGGCCCATGGCCTCCATGGCGTTGACAAAAGCCCCGGTGGGGCCGTTGTGTTCGTCCACCGCAGTCAAGTACACGATGGACTTGGGGTAGACGATCGACTCGTCGAGGTGCGCATACAGCGTTTCGGGGGCCCGTGGCAGAGACTCGAAGACGTTGCCCCACCAGGTCGCCTGCGGCACGCTCAGCTCCAGTGCCAGCGCCGTGACCGTCATGCGGCTGCCAGCGTAGGCGCTGACGGCGTCGAGCACGCCCAGGGCACGGAACTCACGGTTGAGCCCCTGCATGATCCGGCGCACCGCCGGACCGGAATTGGCCGACAGGTCGCCCCGGGTGACCTGCCCGGCACGGGCGTTGTGGCGAAAACGCGCGATCTCGGTGGCACCGATGGCCAGAAACTCCGGGCTTACAGCGGGCGGCAGCCGGCCGAAATAACACCTATCGTGCTGCAGTCGGACGGCGTCGCGCTGGTGCTGCGCGCTGCCCAGTGCCACACTGCCATGCAGGACGGCGGCAGCGTAATACTTCAGCTCCTCGCGCAGCAGCCGCTGGCAGTGTGTCTGCAGTTCATTCAGGAACGCCTGTTCGTGGATGTCCGTGGTCTGCGACAGCAAGGCGCCGAACACGCCCGCCATGGCGGCAGAACATTGTTGCTGGCAGGCCTCGACCTGGGTTCGGCTCAGGCGCGCGCCGAAGTTGCGGGCTACCAGATAGGGTGTGCAGAACGCTTCCAAGGCCGCAGGATCGAGTTCCAGTGGGGGCCTGGAAAACTGGAAATTCGGGTGTTGCGCATAGCTGGATTCCAGCTGGTGTTGGAGTGATTGCATAGTGATGCCGCCGCGGTGTCCGTCTGGCGCTGACAGCCGATGTGCCTGTAGCGGCCGACAACCAAGACCCGCAGTATAACTTTGCACCACCTTGCGAAGACCCCCTCAACGGGTCGATCGGAACAGGTAATCGTGGTCCGACAGCGTGTCGACAAACGCGTAATCCACGGCGCCCAGGTAGTGCTGCATGCGTTCGAAATCGCGGCATTCGACCAGGATGTACTTGAAACGGAAGGCGCCATGGTCGACACCCGCAAGCACTTCCAGCTCCGCCCCTTCGACATCCAACGACAGGAAGTCGATCAGGGCAGGCGCACCCGACTCCCGCAAGAGCTGATCAAGCGTGCGCGCGACCGCGCCGTATTCGAAGACGTCTTCGGTCTTCCCCAGAAAGACCCGTCCCGAGCGGGCATGGGCCATCGGATCGAGGATGTCCGTGGTCAGGCCCAGCGGCGTGGACATCAGGTTGGAATACGCGATCCGCACGAACTCGCGCTCATACCCGAAGGAGACGCAGGCGGCACAGTGGATGCTGGTTGCAGCGGCGCGATTGGCCCGGCACTTCAGGTAGTTGTGGGGCGCCGGTTCCACCAGCAGGCCCTTCCAGTGCCGGTACTTTTCGTAGTACAGCGTGTTGGATTGGGAAACCCCGTCGTTGGCGCCGAGTTCGACAAAGTAGCCGCCGTCGTAATCGAGGTAGGCCTCCATCTTCTTGTCGAGCCCGTTAAGCCCGTGGTAACGGCCTCGCACCAGGCGCTTGAGGAGCCTTTTGAACATAGATCCTGCAGTCGTGAATGAGATGGGTAGTCTATGGGAATCCCGATGCCGGCGGCCAGCGTCACGCCAGTGTTTTCAGGAGTGCGCGCAGCCGATCGACGGGGCCCGCCTGTGCCGCAAGCATTGCGCGCAGTTGGGCGTCGCCGTCGAGCAGGCACAACCCCTCCTCGTACAACGCATTGGTCAGGTAGAACGCCAGCAGGCTGGCGCGAAACGGGACCGGCAGCCCGCGCGCCACGTCCTGGCGCAGCGCGAAGACGGCGTCGCACTCGTTGAGGTAACGCACGCTGCGGGCACGCCACGGGCCGCTGCGGCCGACGGCATGGATCGGCTTGACATGCAGCAGTTCGAAACCGCGTTCTTCCAAGAATGCGCAAGCCTGCCAGAATTTGCCTGCGCCCTTCATGACGGGCTGGGCCTGCAGGGTGGACTCCATCTCGATACCGACGATGCGCCGCGCATCGAACAGGTTTTGTGCACCTTCCAGGATGGACAACTCGGTGCCCTGGGTGTCGAGCTTGACGAACACAGGCAGATCCTGCGGCGAGTGCTGCTGGACTTGCTCCAGCGTGATGGTTTGGATCAGGCGCTCCGTGAGCGGAAAGAAATAGTCCAGGTTGGTGATCCGGTGCTGCATGGCCGGGCCGATCTCCGGCATCAGCAGGCTGGAGCCGGTATCGACATGCGTGACGAACAGCGTCTGCTCGCCACCACGCTGGCTCAGCCCCGTGGTGCAGGTGCTGACATGGCAGGCCCAGGACCAGGAGCGGACGTAGGCCAGGTTGGCCTCATTGGGCTCGACCGCTATCCATTGCGTCTTCGGGCTGTTCAGGAAAACCAGCCACTTGGCGTGCGGGTAGTAGGAAGCACCTACGTCGATACAGAGCACAGGCGGCAAGTGGGGACTGAGCAAGCCCGACACCCGCCACGGCGCCGAGAACTGCCGCAGACGGTTCTTGAGCGATTGCGGAATCGCGCGGCGAAGTGCCAGCGCCATGCTCATGACGGACCTCCGGGGCCCCTGGATTGGCTGGTGTTGTGCATCTGTGAATCCATCCTTGTAATCCGTTTGGCAACCTCGCGGGCGCACCCATGCACCATCGTCATCCTGCCGCAAGACGACCGACGAAGCGCTGGAACGCCGGCAGCCCTACCAGATGACGAAACCCGGTGATGACGCCCTCTTCAGTGACCTCGCCCGTGTTGCAGGCGCGCCAAAACTGCACGAAAGCATCACACAGGACGCGCTCGTCCGGCGAACCCGCCAGGTTGTGCATGTAATAAAACACCAGCGCCTGGCGGTGCATCTCGTCGGGGGGCACCGGCAGGCTACCCGGCGACTGCAGCAAGCTGCGGTACACCTCCCGGGTGCGGGCGGTGCGGCAGAAGTCGAACGCATGGTGCGGATGCCGCGCGCAAGCGATGGTCGGCACACCCAGGTAGGCCAGTTCGTGCGCCACCGTGCCATAGACCGTGACGCCGCAGGCGATGTCGGCCCTGGCCAACTGCACATTGCTCACGTCCGACGGCAGCCAGTGCAGCCGGGGATAACGCGCCTTGAGTTCGTCCAGCACGGCCCGGCTCAGCGCGATCTGGTTCGGATGCGGCTTGAGGAAGTAGGGCACTCCCGCCTCCTCCAGCGCTTCGATGGTGAAGCAGATCCACTGCCAGAAGTCGGGAAAAACGAGATCCGGGTAGATGTGCGGGCTGTCGTAGAAGTCGTGCAGGAACACCACCACCGCGCCGCGGTAGACCGTCGGGTCCAGCGCCTCGGTGCTGCCATACGCCGACTGGCGCATGTAGCTGGTGGCCGAATCGATGCCGCCCGACAAGCGCAGGGCCAGTTGCTGCTCGGCCAGCTGCAGCCGAGCCGGCTGCCCCTCGAGCGCATCGAAGTCGCAGCGGTAGGCGGAGCCATCGGGCGTGTGGTACCAGTCGTCCTGGGTCAAGCGCTTTGCGAATCGCGCGAGATTGCCGAAGGACCACACGGGCACCCCGAACTGGAGCGCCACGCGCACGGCGATGCCATGCTCCAGGTAGGTGGTGTAGGGCGTCAGGTAGAGGGCAGGCGTATGGGCCGCGAAGTAGGCACGTGCCTGGCGCACATCGCGCAGCGCCTGCCAGACCAGGCGGCGCACGAAGCGGTCATGTACGTCAAAACGCGGCGCCGGCCGAAAACGCAGGTAGGAGTCGATGACCAGGTCGCCTACCTCCACTCCCTGCTCCAGCAAGCCAGAACCATTGGGCTGCCGGCCCCACTGGCGCCACAACTCACCGGCGCGGCGCCAATCGCGCAGATCCTTCCATGGGTGCCGCCAGGTGGCACTGCGGTAGGCAATGTCCTCCATCACACCGGCATAGGCCCGCTCCCAGGGCGCCGACCACAACCAGGCGACCATGGCGCTACGCCGGATCTCGGCCAGCCACCCGGAGCCCACCGCGCCGGAGACTGATCGCACCACCAGCAGGTCGGCACGCGCGGGGACCAGTTGTCGCAGGTGCTGGCGGATGGCGCCAAACAGCAAGAAATAAAACTTGTCCGGGACACTCTGGAACGCAAGCACGCCGGGACCGGTCGGCGAAGCGTTGCCGGCAATCGGCGGCCCGAGGTCGAAGGACGATGGCCGCACCGCGAACTCCGGCGGATACCTCCGCAGGATATTGCCCAGCAGTCGTGTGACCTTACCGGCCAGTGCGCGCACAGGTCGCCCAGTGACAGGACATCTACAGCAGATCCCACGACAGCGGCGTGCCACGCTTGACCGCCGTGCAGACGCGGCGCCCCAGGAAGGTGTCCAGGTACCTGGTGGGCAGACCATGGCCCGGCCGGATTGCACGCACGTTGTCCGCAGTCAGCAAATCGCCCGCGGCCAGGTCGCGCGTGATGTACAGGGAGCGCCGATACCGGATCGACTTCTGCTCTGCCAGCGTGGGCCCGTAACTGACCTGCCCCAGCGCCTGCCAGGCACTGAGTGACTCGCGCACCAGCGCCGCCATTTCCTGCGGCTCCATCGAGAAGCTGCTGTCGACACCGCCATCAGCGCGGTTGAGCGTGAAGTGCTTCTCGATCACGCTGGCGCCGAAAGCGACGCTGGCCACGGCCACACCGATGCCCATGGTGTGGTCCGACAGACCCACCTCGCAGCCAAACAGTTCTCGCATGTGCGGGATGGTCCGGATGTGGGTGTTTTCGGGTGTGGCGGGGTAGGTGCTGGTGCATTTGAGCAAGACCAGATCCTTGCAGCCGGCCTGGCGCGCCGCACGCACCGTCTCGTCGAGCTCGGCCAGCGACGCCATGCCAGTGGAGATGATCAGCGGCTTGCCAGTCGCAGCCACGCGCCGGATCAATGGCAGGTCGGTGTTCTCGAAGGAGGCGATCTTGTAGCAGGCCACGTTCAGCGATTCGAGCAGGTCCACCGCGCTGTCGTCGAACGGCGTGCTGAACGGAACCATGCCCAGTGTCCGCGCACGCTCGAAGATCGGTGCGTGCCATTCCCAGGGCGTGTGCGCCCGCGCATACAGGGCGTGCAGCGTGGTTCCGGTCCACAGGTTGTCCGGGTCGCTGACGAAGAACTCACCTTCGTCCAGGTCCAGCGTCATGGTGTCGGCGGTGTAGGTCTGGATCTTGAGCGCGTGTGCGCCGGCGCGCGCCGCGGCGTCGACGATCTCGAGCGCGCGCTCCAGCGACTGGTTGTGGTTGCCGGACATTTCCGCGATGATCAGTGGCGGGTGTCCCGGACCGACGGTGCGACCGTTCGCTTCAGGGGATCCAATCTGTATGGGCATGTGATTTTCTTGTGGCAGGTAGCGATCGAACGACTGCGGCTCAACAGCGCAGCATGTTCAGCAGGACATACAACTCGGGCTCGTAGACATCCGGGCTGCGTTCGTAATCCAGGAATAGCGCCGCATCCGCGATGTTGATCGACATATGACCGATCAGGACCATGGCCGCCAGGGTCGCCGGCATGGCGATCCGCAGATAGCGGCCGGACAACTCGCTGCGGGTGTCGAGATCCGTCACCTGGTCGCCGCCCAGGGGCATCAGGTAACGTTCGCCGCGCTCGGGAATATCGATGTAGACGTTCCAGTCGGGAAAGGAGTTTCTCCGGCCCTGGTACTCCCACAGGCGCTGCCGCGCGTGGCGCACCAGACGCGAGAGCGATACACCCGGGTTGAGCGCAAACAGTTCGTGGTCGTAACGTTTGTGCAGCAGTTCGTCGCGGATGTAGGCCTCGCGGTCATCCTCGGTGAAAAATCGGTAGGGTTCGTCGGGCTGCACCACTTGCGCGTCGACATCGAAACTCTGGCCGGAGTTCAGCAGCAGCAAGCGCGACCGCGTGACCTTGCTGGCGAAACCCTCACTCACCACCCCCGGGCAGGACGGGTGCGAGATGAAGCGATTCAGGTGCGAGCGTGAGCCCGCCACCACGTACTGGTCGGCGAAGGGCATGGTCCAGGCCGCGCCGAGGTCCTGCGCCACGGCATAGAAGCTCTCCAGCCGCGACGCCCGAATCTGCGCAGCGCGCTCCGTCTTGCGGGTATCGTCCAGATTGAGGTAACACGACGGGTAGCCGGAGCCACCCGAGTACGGCAGCAACGCCAGGTCGAGCTGGTAGTGGGCCTTGATGTAGTCGATGCCGCCGCGGTAGGGCTGGCAGTCGTTGGCGTTGTACAGCGTGGTGGTACCCCAGCGCAATATTAGGGCCGAGTCGACCGAGAAGGCCATTTCATTGGCCGGATCGGCTTCGATCACGTCGACCAGCATGTCCGGTGCGATCTGGAGCGGTGTCCTGGGTTTGACCTTGTGCACCTTGGCGAACTTGAACCCGTGGGTCTGCAGGAAACGCTCGACGAAGTTGGGGCGCTTGTCGGCAATGATCACTTCCGCGCCGCAATGGATGTGCCGGATTGTCCCGGCCGAGCAGTGGTCCTCGTGGACGTGCGAGATATAGACATAGTCGATCCGCCCGAGCTGCTCAAGCGAGAAGTTCATGGGCGGGTAGTGGTACCAGGCACCGTGGAAGATGCCGTCGTCCAGCCACGGGTCCATCAGCATGCGCTTGCCGCCGTGCTCGACGATGGCGGTGGCGCCGCCCAGGTTGATCAATCGCATCGAGGGCTCCTTCAGTCCTTGACGGCGAACACGCTGAGGATCCGGCCGATGCCCAGTTCGCCGAACTTGCGGTAAATGTCGCTCAGCAGCTGCTGGCGGCCACTGCGGTGCATGGCGGTCTCGAAGTTCATGCGCTTCTCGTGCGATGCCCGGCCCAGCGCCGCATTGCCGATGTAGTTGTCGCCAAACAGCAGGAACATCTCGAGCGGGAACGAACACTCCAGATGCCGCGGGGCAAACCCGCAACCCCGCATCAGGCTGCTCAGGCTGTCGCCGTTGAAATAACTCAGGTGGGCCGGTGGGGCCACCCACCACTGGGGCAGCTGATGCAATTCGGCGGCGCACAGCTGCAGCGCATTGAAATCGTTCGGCACCGCGCACACGATCACG
>JANOUM010000946.1:0-5963 GCA_031416855.1 Rhodoferax sp.
GCGATGAACGCTACCGGACCCTGCTCAGCACGGCGATGGACGGCTTCTGGCTGGTCGATGCCCAGGGGCGCCTGCTGGAAGTCAATGCCAGCTATGGCCGCATGAGCGGCTATGGCCCGCAAGAACTGCTGGGCAAGCACACTGCCGACCTGGAAGCCGCCGAGACGGCCAGCCAGACCGCGGCCCATATCCAGCGCGTGATGGCCCTGGGCGAGGACCGGTTCGAGACCCGGCACCGGCGCAAGGATGGTAGCGTTTTCGACGTCGAGGTCAGCGTCCAGCACCGCGCCATCGAAGGCGAGCAGTTCATGGTTTTTGTGCGGGACATCAGCGCGGGCAAGCGCATGGAACAGGAACTGCAGGCGCAGCGCGACTTTGCCACCCAGATCATCGATTCGGTGGGCCAGGGGCTCACCGTCACCGATGCCCAGGGCCGGTTCGAGTACGTCAACCCGGCCTATGCGCGCCTTATCGGTTGCGCGCCCGGCGATCTGATCGGCAAGAACCCCAAGGAAGTGACCGCGCCTGAAGATCGCGCGGCGCAGGATGTGCAACGCGCCCTGCGCCAGGCGGGCCAGACCAGCACCTACGAATCGCTTCTGAGCCAGCCAGATGGCCATGTCGCGATGGTCTCGGTCACCGCCGTGCCGCGCTGGCGCGACGGGCAGTTCGCGGGCTCGATTGCGGTCATTACCGATCTCACCGAGCGCAAGCACGCGGAACTGGCCCTGCAAAACTCGCTCCGAGAAAAGACCGCCCTCCTCAAAGAGGTACACCATCGGGTCAAGAACAACCTGCAGGTCATCATCAGCCTGTTGCGTTTGGAAATTCGTCGCAGCACCGCGCCCGAGGCTGTGGACGTACTCAAGGCAATGCAGCGGCGCATTCAGGCCATGGCGCAACTCCACCAGTCACTCTACCGATCGGGCACCTTTGCCTCGGTGGATCTGGGCGTCTACCTGGGTCAAATTGCCACCCAGGCTTTCCAGACCCAACTTCTTTCCAACCAACGGGTGGAACTCAAGCTCAACCTGGGTTCGGTGTCCGTCGGCATGGACCAGGCCGTTGCCTGCGCCCTGGTCGTCACCGAACTGGTCTCCAACTGTTTTAAGCACGGATTTCCGGACGGCCACTCGGGCGAAGTGTGCGTGGAGTTGCAGCCTGCGGACCCGGCCACTGTGCAGACCGACGCCCTGTGGCGCTTGGGGGTGAGCGACACCGGCGTGGGACTATCGCCTGACTTTGACGACAAAAGCAAAGGTTCTCTCGGGCTCTTACTGGCTGAAGACCTGAGCCAACAGGCTGGAGGCACCCTTGCGATTCGGGCGCCAGTCGGAGCCGGTGCAGGGTTTTCTTTGGTTTTCAAAGTACTGGAACCTGCCGCGTTGGTGATGCCCTCATGAACCCGTGCCTGGTTTTGGTGGTGGAAGATGAGCGCCTGATTGCACGGGACATCGCCATGCAACTTCAGGACCTGGGCTACACCCCCGTTGGACCAGCGACCACTGGCGAACAGGCGATTGAAATGGCCGGGCAACTGCGCCCGCGACTGGTGCTGATGGATGTCCACCTGGGCAGCGTAATGGATGGCATCACTGCGGCCCAGGCGATTCGCAACCAGTTTGGCATACCCACCGTATTTTTGAGCGCCTTTGACGCTGCCGACAGTCTGGAGCGCGCCAAGCAGGTTGAGCCGGCAGGTTTTCTGGCCAAGCCGTTCGAGGAGTATCAATTGCGTGATGTGATGGCAGCGGCGTTCAAAGAACGCTGAAATGGAACTACCCGAAATCCGGTACTCGCAGCAACGGTGTGGCGACCCGGCATGGGGCTCACTGCGGTCCTTGGCGGCACCTTTTGGCCGATCAACCACCCACAGGCGCAAACCCAAACACCCGCTGCTCGTCCCAATCCACCGGCACTTCCCCCTGCCGCCCCCGCATCGCATGCAAATTCAGGTGCCGTGGCTGGCGGCCGTCCAGGATCGCCCTGATGATGTCCGGTGCCAACCGCGTCATCCGTAGCACCTCGCACACCCACCCCACCTCATAGACTGCCAGGCGACGTTCGACGTCGGCGGGCGGGCATGACAGCGACCCAACCCCTTTCCGCCATTCAGGCGTAGACTGTCCCCCGACTTGGCGTCACCAGGCATCGCATCCTGTGGTGCCAATTTTCTTGTGTTGGTCTACGACGAGAGGGGTCGGATGAAAAGACGCGATGCTGTACTCGGGTCCTTGGCGCTGGGTGCGACAACATTGGCTTGGACACAGGTGCCTGGCCGGACCTACCGGGTTGGTTACCTTGGCTTTACGGCATCCAACTCTCCGAACGATCTGCGCATCTGGAACGCATTTGGATTGCGGCTGCGGGAACTGGGCTACAGCCAGGGCGGCAATCTGATCATTGAGGACCGCTACTCTGAAGGACGCAACCAGCGCTATGCCGAGTTCGCCGCTGAAATGGTCAAACTCAAGGCCGATGTCGTCGTCGCCAGCAGCGGGAACTCGGCGCGCGCGATCATGGCGGTCAGCCGCACCATGCCCATCGTGACCTTATTCCTGCCTGACCCGATACGTGCCGGGCTGATCACCAGCTTCGCACGCCCGGGTGGCCAACTGACGGGCGTTTACGACCTCGGCCCCGAGCTGATCTTCAAGCAATTCGAGTTGCTCAAGGCCGCTGTGCCATCCATCATGCGCATTGCGGTTGCGGGCTGTCCTCAATGCGCCCTGGACTCGGGTTTGAGTGCAGCTGAGTTCGCAGCCGTCCTGGCTGAGCGCGTGACGGCGGCGCGCAGGATCGGAGTGACGCTGGTGCCACTCGATATCAATGCGGTCTCTGATTTCGAGGCGGCCACCGCTCTGTTGCTGCGCGAACGGGCTGACGCACTGGTGTTCGTGTCCACCTCAGTCTTCCCGAAGCTGCGCGAAAAATGGCGCGCCTTCGCTGAGCAGCATCGTCTGCCAACGATTGCCGAGTTCAGCGGCCAAGACACCATGTTTTCCTACGGCACCGACGCTGCCGGTATCTATCGCAAGGGCGCGGACTATGTTGCCAAGATCCTCGGCGGCGCGGCTCCCGGGGACCTGCCAATGGAGCAGCCGACCACGTTCCAGTTCGTTATCAACCTCAAAACCGCCAAGGCCCTCGGCATCACGATCCCGCAGTCGGTGCTGCTGCGCGCCGATGAGGTGATTCAGTGAAAAGGCGCGAAGCCGTTCTTATGCCGTTTGCGCTCGGAACGGCGACGCTCGCCATGGCGCAAGTCGCGGCGCGCACCTACCGGGTCGGCTACCTAGGCTTCACCGCCCACAGCGCGCCAAACGATCTGCTCGTCTGGAACGGGTTTGTGCAGCGGCTCCATGAGTTGGGCTATCGCCATGGCAGTAACCTGGTCATCGAGGAGCGCTACGCCAAAGGGACACAAGATAAGAGTTACACCGAATTCGTTGAGGAGATGTTGAAGATCAGGGCTGATGCCGTCGTCGTCAGCAGCGGCGCGATGGCACGTTACGTAATGGGGTTGAGCCGTACCATGCCCATCGTCGCGCTGTCCCTGCCGGATCCAGTACGTGCCGGGTTGGTCGCCAGCTTGGCGCACCCCGGCGGTCAACTGACGGGACTCAGCGACCTGTCCGACGAACTGGTTCCCAAGCAGCTTGAGATGCTCAAGGCCGCCGTACCTTCCATCAAGCGGATCGCCTATGTGCGCTGCCCGTGGTGCGCCATGTCAGCCGGGCTGAGCGGCAACGAATTCAGAGCCCTGCAAGCCGAGCAAG
The DNA here is from genome assembly GCA_031416855.1 of Rhodoferax sp. Lineage (GTDB taxonomy): Bacteria > Pseudomonadota > Gammaproteobacteria > Burkholderiales > Burkholderiaceae_C > CAISIP01. Next base: position 3,780 of record JANOUM010000946.1, read on the forward strand.
AAGCAAGGGCGCATTCGCTTGGCGTGACATTGGTACTGGCCGATTTGAGTGACGTTACCCTTTTCAACGACACCGCAGCCGTCCTGCTACGCGAACGGGCCGACGCGCTGCTGATCGGCAGCAATGTACTCAACACGGCGCTCCGCGAGCGCTGGCAGGCGTTTGCGACCCAACACCGGTTGCCCATGCTGGCGGGCGACCGTGGCTTCGGCGCAATGCTGTCCTACGGCCCCGACTACGCGGTGATATACCGTAAGGCTGCCGAGTATGTTGCGAAAATACTCGGTGGTGCGGCGCCTGGAGATCTGCCCGTCGAACAGCCGACCAAGTTCGAGTTCGTTATCAATCAGAAAACCGCCAAGGCCCTCGGCATCACCATCCCGCAGTCGATGCTGCTGCGCGCCGACGAGGTGATCCAATGAAACGCCGATTGCCCCTGCTACTAATCGCGGGCACCGTGGCCAGCGCTGTGCTGCCGACGTTGGCACAAACGCGACGAGTAATGCGTATCGGAATCCTCAGCATTAGGCCGCCCCCCGATCCAGTGGCCGTTGAGGGCTATGCCGAAACCCTTGCCCAACTGAAACGGTTTGGCTGGGAAGAAGGCCGCGACGTGATTCTCGAACGCCGGTTTTCGATGGGTGACCCGCGCAAGCACGATGCAAATGCTCAAGAACTGGTAGCTGCAGGTGTCGATGTGATCCTCGCCATCGGACACGAACGGCTTGCGCCAGCGTACAAGGCAACCAAGTCGATTCCGATCGTGACAATGGCGTCGGGCTTGGTGGAGCTTGGATATGCGAAGTCGTTGGCGCAGCCTGGTGGCAATGTCACGGGGCTGGAGTACCAGGGACTGGTTTTCGCGAGCAAACAGTTTGAACTGATGTACACGATGCGGCCCAGCGTCAAGAGGATTGGATATGCCGGACCGCATGGCACGCCCGGGTTCGATGCCGGTGTAGCGGCGTTACAGGCTGTCGCCAACACAAAGGGGGTGACCGTAGTGCCGCTGCCAAACATGCGGGTCGTGGGGGATGTCGAACCCATGCTGGCGGGCGCCAAGCGCGAAGGTGTCCAGGCACTAGCACTCGGGCCCGGGTTTTTCTTCCTGCGCGGCCCGGGCCTGCAGCGTATTCAGGCATGGGCAACCGAGAACAACGTGTTGACCTACGCACCCAACTTTCAGCGCGGCGAACTATTGGTGACCTATGGGCCGGATCTGCAGGAAGCCAACCGCATCGCGTGGAGCGCGGTCGATCGCATCCTTCGCGGTGTCAAACCGGCAGATATTCCGATCGAGCAACCGACCCGGTACGCAATAATCATCAACATGAAGATCGCCAAGACGATGGGCCTTAAAGTTCCACAGGCGATATTGTTGCAAGCGAACGAATTGATCGAGTGACTAGTTGGTGCCAGAAGTGCCGTTCAGGAGATTGAACCCGACTGGCAGCTTCCGGTGGCCTTGCCAGTATCACAACAAATCTGTGGCGACCCGATATGAGGCCAATTCCTGTCCTTGGCTGATCACGCAAACCCAAACACCCCCCGCTGTTCATCCCAATCCAGCGGCACCTCCCCCTGCCGCCCCCGCATCGCATGCAGATTCAGGTGTCGCGGCTGCCGCCCATCCAGAATCGCCCGGATGATGTCCGGTGCCAACCGCGTCATGCGCAGCACCTCACACACCCACCCCACCTCGAGTTTGAGGCTGCGCGCCAGTTCACTGGCATTGGCCACCTCGCCCGTGTCGATCAGCCGCTGCCAATAGAACGCCTTGCCCAGGGTGCGGATCAGGGGCAAGTCAAACGATGCCGTGGCCTTCACGGCACTGGCCCCCACCGCCGCCCACAACTGGGGCGTTACGATCGCCTCGTGCTGGCCTTTGAACGATTGCCCCTTGTGGGTCATCTCACCCAGGTACAGACGGTTGCGCAGCATCGCGAATAGCACCTTCTGGTCGATCACGCGCCCTTCGCGCTGGCGTCCGTTTTGCGTCACCCAAGCCTTGGTCGTGTGCCCCTCGATCTGCAACTCGCGCACCAGTTGCGCGGCGGACCCGGTTTCGGCATACCGTGCAAATATGCTACGCACCAGACCCGCCTCCGGCTCGTTGACGACCAGCTTTCGCGCCTGCACGTCATAACCCAGCGGCGGTGTGCCACCCATCCACATGCCCTTGGC
>JANOUM010000947.1:0-1598 GCA_031416855.1 Rhodoferax sp.
ACGTGCGCGCCAGTTGTCCGACGGCCTGCAAGGCAGGGCACCCGATAATCGCGACAGTCGCGCCAACTGATCTCCCGACCAGTGGGCGCAACCCCTCCTTTCCCTGATCGACCGAGGATCCGATGAACGCACCCCTGAGCCTGCCCGCACTCGAAGAAATCCGCGCCCACGAGGAAGAAATGGTGGCGATACGCCGCCAGATCCACGCCAATCCCGAAATGGCCTACGAGGAATTCGCCACTGCCGATCTGGTGGCCGAGCGCCTGCAGCGCTGGGGCTACGAAGTGCACCGCGGCCTGGGCGGCACCGGCGTAGTGGGGACCCTGCGCGAAGGCAGCTCGCACCGGCGCATCGGCCTGCGCGCCGACATGGACGCCCTGCCGATCGAAGAGACCACCGCCAAGCCCTGGGCCAGCAAGGTGCTGGGCAAGATGCACGCCTGCGGCCACGACGGCCACACCGCCATGTTGCTGTCGGCCGCACGGCACCTGGCGGCGACTCGCAATTTCGACGGCCACCTGCACCTGGTGTTCCAGCCCGCCGAGGAAGGCCTCGCCGGCGCGCGCAAGATGCTGGACGACGGGTTCCTGGAGTTGTTCCCCTGCGACGCGATGTTCGGCATGCACAATATGCCCGGGCTGCCCGAGGGCAAGTTCGCAGCGGTGCCGGGCTTCGCCATGGCCAGCGGCGACACCTGCATCATCAAGGTCCGTGGCACCGGTGGCCACGGCGCGCTGCCCCAGTTTGCGGTCGACACTGTGGTGGCCGCATCGAGCATCGTGATGGCGCTGCAGACCATCGTGTCGCGCAATGTGAACCCGTTGCACACCGGCATCATTTCGGTTGGCGCATTTCTGGCGGGCGACGCCGCCAATGTGATCCCGGGCGAAGCCGAACTGCGCCTGACGGTGCGTGCGTTCCGCCCGGATGTGCGCGACCTGCTGGAAAAGCGCATCACCGAAATCGCCCAGGCCCAGGCGGCGGTGTATGGCGCCAGCGCCGACGTGAACTACATCCGACGCTACCCGGTGCTGAACAACCACCCGGCAGAAACCGCCTTCTGCCAACAGGTGATCCGGGATTGGCTGGGCGAGGACGGCCTGCAGACCAATGCCGAACCGATCACCGCCAGCGAAGACTTCGCATTTTTCATGGAGCGCGTGCCGGGTTGTTACGTCAACATCGGCAACGGCGTGGGCTCTGTGGGCGGCTGCATGGTGCACAACGCCGGTTACGACTTCAACGACCGGGTGCTCTCCACCGGCGCGAGTTACTGGGTCAAACTTGCGCAGGCCTGGCTGCGCAAGGGCTGACTACAGCCGTCAGGACCACAACACCTTGGCCTGACCCTCGAACCAGCGGTCTACCTGGCCGGCCACTGCGGCCTCGATCCGGCTGCGCTTGATCTTCATGGTGGGCGTGAGACAGCCGTTCTCGATCGACCACGGCTCCTTGGCAATCACCAGCATCTTCATCTGTTCGTAGTCTGCCAGGCCGCTGTTGGTGTCCTTGAGCAGCGCACCCATGGCGGCTTCGACTTCGGCGCGCACCGCGGCATCACCCAGCTTGGGGCGCACGCCTTCGGCCAGCACCACCAG
>JANOUM010000948.1:0-2157 GCA_031416855.1 Rhodoferax sp.
TGTCGGTCGAGTTCGGGCTGGACCAGCCGATTCCAGTTCAGTACTGGCGCTACCTCAGCGGCCTGCTGCAGGGCGACTGGGGCCGCTCGCTGCAGACCCGCGGGCCGGTGCTGGAAGACCTCAAGGTCTATATTCCCGCCACACTGGAGCTGGTGGCCGCAGCGATGCTGATCGCGATCGTGGTGGGCATCCTGCTTGGTCTGCTGGCCGCCGTACGGTGCAACAGCTGGATCGACTATGCCGTGCGCCTGGTGTCGCTGGCCTCGATCTCGATGCCGCGCTTCTTTCTCGGCCTGCTGCTGCAGCTGGTGTTTGCGATGTGGCTGGGCATCGCCGCACTTGGTGGGCGTTTCCCGCTGACCGACAGCCCCCCGCCAACAGTGACCGGCATGCTGACCATCGACAGCCTGCTGGCGGGTGACTGGGCGGCCCTGTCGCTGGCGTTGCAGCACCTGGCGCTGCCGGCCATAGCGATGAGCCTGTCGCCGCTGGCCACGATCACCCGCATGATGCGCGCCTCGACCATGGAGGTGCTGCAGCAGGACTACGTGTTGACCGCCCGCGCCCTGGGAATTCCGCCGGGCAAGCTGCTGTTCAAGCATGTGCTGCGCAACGCCTTGTCGTCCACGCTGACGGTGATCGGCCTGTATTTTGGCTGGCTGCTGGGCGGCACGGTGCTGGTGGAGACTGTGTTCGATTGGCCGGGCATCGGGCTGTACGCAACCAAGTCCATCCTCACGCAGGACTTCATGCCCGTCATGGGCGTGGTGCTGTCGATCGGCACCATGTTCGTGTTGTTCAACCTGTTGATCGACCTGCTCTATGGCGTGGTCAACCCGAAGGTGCAGTTGCGATGAGCACCGCCCGGCCGACCGAAGGTGCTCGCACCGCAGCGCGTTGCGCGGAGGTTTCCTTTTGAGCGCCACTCTGCAAGCTGGGGCAGATGCGCTGGCCAGTGGTGCGGCGCACGCGCGCCGCGACGCCTGGCGGCGCGCCCTGTACCGCATGCGCCAGAGCAGCCTGTCCATGATCGGCCTGGTGCTGGTGATTGTGCTGCTGGTGCTGGCGGCCACCGGACACTGGATCGCGCCGTTCCCCGACCACATCACCGGCAGCATCGACACCGCCATGCGTTTCAAGCCGCCGTCCTGGAAGAACTGGATGGGCACCAACGAACTCGGGCAGGACGTGTTGTCACTGGTCCTGGGCGGCGCGCGCATTTCGCTGTTTGCCGGCCTGGCGGTGGTGCTGCTGGCAGCGGTGGTGGGCACCATCGTAGGCGCCCTGGCCGGTTACCTTGGTGGCTGGACCGACGAAGTGCTGATGCGCCTGGCGGATCTCAAACTCACATTGCCGGGCCTGATCCTGGCCATGGCAGTGGCGGCCGCGCTGGGGGCCGGCACCGTCAACATGGTGATCGCGATCTCGCTCGGCTGGTGGCCCGGGTTCGCCCGCCTGGTGCGCGGCGAGGTGCTGGGCAAACGCGAAGAGGTCTATGTGCTGGCAGCGCGCGCCCTGGGGGCCGGCCCGGTGCGCATCCTGTGGCGCCACATCCTGCCCAACATCGTCTCGCCGGTGATCGTCAAGATGTCGCTGGATGTGGGTTTTGCGGTGCTTACGGTGGCGTCGTTGGGTTTCGTGGGCATCGGCGTGAAACCGCCCACACCGGAATGGGGCCAGATGCTGTCCACCGCGCGTGGTTTTCTGCCCGACTACTGGTGGGCCGCGATCTTCCCCGGTGGCGCGATCTTCCTGGCCGTGCTGAGTTTCAACCTGCTGGGCGACGGGCTGCGTGATGTGCTCGATCCCAGGTCGCGGCGCTGACGTGGTGAGCGCCGCACAGCCACCCGAAGGCGCTCGCACCGCAGTGCGCAGCACGGAGGTCTCCAGATGAGCCTCCTGCACATCCGCAACCTGCACCTGGCGATGCGTTCCTTTGAGGGCGAGGCGCATGTGCTCAATGGCGTGGAGCTGCAGATCGACAAGGGCGAGATCTGGGGCCTGGCCGGCGAGACTGGCTGCGGCAAGTCGGTCACCGGCCTGTCGGTCTCGCGGCTGGTGGCCACGCCGCCGGCGCGTTATCTGCAGGGGCAGATCCTGTTCGACGGCCAGGACGTGCTGGCCATGGACGAGGCCGCGATGCGCCCGCTGCGAGGC
>JANOUM010000949.1:0-2042 GCA_031416855.1 Rhodoferax sp.
GCAAAGAGTTTTTCCAGCTCGTCGATGATGCGGCCGTTGCCGCGCACCGGGCCGTCCAGGCGCTGCAGGTTGCAGTTGACCACCCACACCAGGTTGTCGAGCCGTTCCCGCGCGGCCAGCGTCAGGGCACTCATCGACTCGGGTTCGTCCATCTCGCCGTCGCCGAACACGCCCCAGACCTTGCGCCCGCTGCAATCGAGCAACTGGCGGTGCGTCAGGTACCGCATGAAGCGCGCATGGTAGATCGAGCTGATCGGCCCGAGGCCCATCGAGCCGGTGGGGAACTGCCAGAAGTCCGGCATCAGGGTCGGATGCGGGTAGCTGCAAAGGCCCCGCACGCCTTGTGCACGGCCCGCGAGTTCCTGCCGGTAACGGGCCAGGTCGGCCTCGGTCAGCCGGCCCTCCAGGAAGGCACGGGCGTACACCCCCGGCGCGCTGTGCGGCTGGAAGAACACCAGGTCGCCGCGGTGCCGGCCCGGGCCGGTGCCTTCACGGGCATGGAAAAAATGGTTGAAGCCGACCTCGAACAGGTCTGCCGCGCTGGCATAACTGGCGATGTGGCCACCCAGATCGCCGTAGGCCTGGTTGGCACGCACCACCATGGCCAGCGCGTTCCATCGCATCAGGGAGGCCAGCCGCTCCTCGATCGCGAGGTCACCGGGAAACGGCGGCTGTTGGTCAACCGGGATGCTGTTGACGTACGGTGTGGTGGCGTCCGGCTTCCAGCCGATGTGTTGCTGGTGCGCCTGCCGGGCAAGTTCGTCGAGCAGAAAACGTGCGCGCTGCGGACCCTGTGCCTGGACCACGGCCAGCAGGGCGTCACGCCACTCGGCGGTTTCACCCGGGTCGGCGTCGCACGCGGCGCAAGCCGACAACGCGCGGTTCTGGGCCGGGGTGAGAGCTGCATGCATGGATTTCACTGTACGCAGGATCGTGCAACACAGGGTGCCGTAGTGCAGCAAATTGAGGGGTTCATGCAGCACAATATGCTGCACAAGCAACTATTTTCAGCATTCATGAAGCTCGATTCAGTAGATATAAGAATTTTGCGAGAACTCCAGCAGGATGGCTCCCTGTCCAATACAGCCTTGGCCAAACGCATCCACCTCACACCTTCACCCTGCCTGGCACGCGTACGCGCGCTGGAGGCTGCGGGTGTGATCGACCGTTATGTGGCGCTGGCCAGACCGGCCGCCCTGGGCCTGGGCCTCAACGTGTTCATCTCGATCAGCCTGCGCGCACAGAACAAGGATGCGCTGGCCTTGTTCGAGCAGCGCATCGCGGAACACGACGAAGTGATGGAGTGTTACCTGATGACCGGCGAGAGCGACTACCTGATCCGCGTGGCGGTGACCGACATCGGCGCGCTGGAGAAATTCATCCTGGAGCAGCTCACCCCGATTCCGGGGATCGAGAAGATCCGCTCCAGTTTTGCGCTGAAGCAGGTGCGCTACAAGACGGCGCTGCCGCTGCCGCGCGGGCCCTGATGCCGCGGATCGTTTTGTCGGCCTCTTTGAAGCGGCTGCAGCCGGCAAACTCACGATGGCACTGTCGACCCCAGCCCATCAGCCCGCCAGCCCCACAAACACGTTCTGCACATCGTCGTTGCCGTCGATTGCCGCCAGGAAGGCCTCGACCTCCTCCAGGTCAGCGGCGCTCAGGCTGGCCGGGTCGATCGGGTTCTTCGGCTTGTAGCCCAGCTTGGCCGACAGCACCTTGAAACGCTGCCCGGGCAGGGCCCGACTGACAAGGTCCAGGTCGCCCGGTGCGGTCACGAACAGGGTGGTGCCTTCCTCATCGCCCGGCTCCAGGTCCTGCGCGCCGGCCTCGATCGCGGCCAGTTCCGGGTCGGCACCGGCGACCACCGGCTCACCTTCAATCAGCCCGACGTGGTCGAAATCCCATGCCACCGAACCCGAGGCCCCGAGTTGCCCCTTGCGAAATAACACGCGCATCTGCGGCGCAGTGCGGTTTACGTTGTCGGTCAGGCATTCGACCATCACCGGCACGCGGTGCGGCGCGAAACCTTCGTAGATGACGTG